>NZ_JBIAQF010000021.1:0-162686 GCF_042888885.1 Streptomyces sp. NPDC002742 | reverse complement strand
ACGCCGTGACCACGTGGTGTGTGGAAGGGGCGGCGTACGTCGGCGCCGCGGCCCGTACGGGCTCGTGGCGCCTGGCGACGTCCCCAAGACAAACAAAATCCGAACCCGTCCGCAATGACCCCATTTACTAGTTGTGGTCGCATCCACGGGGAAAGTCCGTCATGTGACGTGGCTCTCGAACCCCTGGTCAGAGGGTGTGGCGACGCGACCATGCCCTGGGATTCGGTCTACGAAGCCGCTTCGTATGTGACCTGGGTCCTGTGGGCCGGTTCACCCCGCACCTGACGGACGGTGCGGGGGCGCCCACGCAGTGCCGCCGGACGGTGTGACGCGGGCCGCAGGTCACCTGGGGTCGAACGCGACCGGGCTCTCGAAAGCGGCCCGGCGCGTGGCCCGGCGCAGCGCCTTGAGGAGGGTCGTGCCGATCGTCAGGGTCAGCACGACGGTGACGACGGCCCGGCCCAGGTCCCAGCCGAGGGAGGTGGCCAGGCAGTACGCGAGGAAGCGGGCGAGGTTGGCGGGGACGGCGGCGTGCGGGTCGAACGCGATGTTCGAGGCGAGCGCGTCCATGAACGGCCAGCCGGCCAGATTCATGACGGTGCCGTACGCGAAGGCGGCGAGGAAGCCGTATCCGGCGAGCATGAGCAGTTCCGCGCGGCCGCGCAGCCGGTCCGGGCCCGGCAGCAGTCCGGCGCCCATCGTGAACCAGCCCATGGCCAGCATCTGGAAGGGCATCCAGGGCCCCACCCCGCCGGTCAGCAGCGCCGACGCGAACATGGTCACGGACCCGAGCACGTACCCGAAGCCGGGGCCGAGCACCCGTCCGCTCAGCACCATCAGGAAGAACATCGGCTCGATGCCCGCGGTCCCGGCCCCGATCGGGCGCAATGCGGCGCCGGTCGCCGCCAGGACGCCGAGCATGGCGACCGCCTTCGGGCCGAGCCCCGACTCGGAGATCGTCGCCGCGACGACCGCGACCAGCAGGACGAGGAGCCCCGCGAACAGCCACGGAGCGTCCTGGGCGTGTGCGCTGACCTGTGAGCCGGTCCCCGCGAAGAGCGGCCAGCCGAATCCGGCGGCCCCGGTGGCGCTGACCAGGGCCAGGGCGGCGACGGAACGCGGGCCGAGACGGACGGCCCTGGCCTGCGCCTGCGGCCGCGGTCGTGACGGCTGTGACGGGGAGCGGCGGACGGAGGTGTCGGCGGCGCTCATGCGAGGGCCTTCCTGACCTGGGCGACGGTGAGCCACGGCTCGGGGGCCAGGATCTTGGCGACCTGCGGGGCGAAGGACGGTGACGCGACGACCACCTCGGCGGTGGGGCCGTCGGCGACGACCTCACCGTCCGCGAGGATCACCACACGGTGGGCGAGCTCGGCGGCGAGTTCCACGTCGTGCGTGGCCAGCACGATGGCGTGGCCCTCGGCGGCCAGACCGCGCAACACGCCGACCAGCCGGGCCTTGGCCGCGTAGTCGAGGCCACGGGTCGGCTCGTCGAGGAGCAGCAGCGGGGGGCGGGCCGTAAGGACGACGGCCAGCGCCAGCGCCAGCCGCTGCCCCTCCGACAGGTCACGGGGGTGCGTGTCGTCCGCGATGTCCGGCAGCAGTTCGGACACCAGCGCCCGGCAGGTCCCGGCGGCGGCCCCGGCGTCCTCGTCGGCCGCCGCGCACTCGGCGGCCACCGTGTCCGCGTACAGCAGATCCCGGGGCTCCTGCGGTACGAGTCCCACCCGGCGTACGAGGTCACGCGGCGCCGTGCGGTGCGGTACCGCCCCGCCGACCCGTACGGACCCGGAGGTCGGCTCGACCAGCCCGACCAGCGCCCCGAGCAGCGTCGACTTCCCGGCGCCGTTGCGGCCCATCAGCGCGATGGTCTCGCCGGGCCGTGCGGTGAGGTCGACCCGGCGGAGCGCCTCGACGCGCCCGCGTCGGACGGCCAGCGACTCGACCACGGCCACTTCGGCCGGGGAAGGGGCGGTGGCCGAGGTGCGCCCGCCGGGGAGTCGGAAGAAGCGGGAAGGGAACGAAGAGAAGGAAGAGAAGGGGGAGGGCAGGGGGGAGGCGGGGCGCGCTGGTGCCGAAGGGAGGGGGAGGGCGGCGGTGGGCCGTGTGCCTCCGGTGCTTTCGGTGCCGCTGGCCCGTCCCAGGCCTTCACCGTGTTCGGCCGGTCCCGTGCTTTCACCGTGTTCGGCCGGTCCCGTGCCTTCAGGTTGTTCGGCCGGTCCGCTGCCGTCGCTGAGTCCGGTCGGCCCGGAGCCCTTGGCGGGTGCCGCGGGTCCGGGGTCTCCAACGGCCCCGGCGGACTTCGCCGACGTCGCGGAGAGCCGCTCGCGCAGTGTCCCCGCCCGGCGTCGCGCGTCGCGCACGGTCAGCGGGAGCGGGGACCAGCCGGCCAGGCGGCCCAGTTCCACCACCGGTGGGCAGACCGGGGAGACGGCCATGATCTCGGACGGGGTGCCGAGCGTCAGCGGCGCTCCCGGAGCGGGAAGCAGGGCGATCCGGTCGGCGTACTGGACGACACGTTCCAGGCGGTGCTCGGCCATCAGGACCGTGGTGCCCAGGTCGTGGACCAAGCGTTGCAGGACGGCGAGGACCTCCTCCGCCGCGGCGGGGTCCAGGGCCGAGGTGGGTTCGTCGAGGACCAGGACCCGGGGATGCGGGGTGAGCACCGAGCCGATCGCGACCCGCTGCTGCTGGCCGCCGGACAGCGTGGCGATCGGGCGGTCGCGGAGATCGGCCAGCGAGAGGAGGTCGAGGGTCTCCTCCACGCGGCGGCGCATCACCGCCGGTGCCAGTCCCAACGACTCCATGCCGTAGGCGAGTTCGTCCTCCACTGTGTCCGTCACGAAATGGGACAGCGGGTCCTGGCCGACCGTGCCGACCACGTCGGCGAGTTCGCGCGGCTTGTGCGTACGGGTGTCCCGTCCCGCGACGGTGACCCGGCCGCGCAGCGTTCCGCCCGTGAAGTGCGGGACCAGTCCGCTCACCGCGCCCAGCATCGTCGACTTGCCGACCCCGGACGGGCCGACCAGCAGCACCAGTTCGCCTTCCGGGACCTCGAAGTCGACGCCCCGGACGGTGGGTTCGGCCGCCCCGGCGTATGTCACGGAGACATCCTCGAAGCGGATCATGACGACTCCTCGGGGGCCGGGGTTCGTTGGGAGGCGGGGGCCACGAAGGCGGGGAGCAGTCCCAGCAGGATCGCCGCCGCCGGTACGAGGGGGAGGGCGGGGGCGACCAGGGGGACGACGCCGGGGCTCAGCGCGGCGGGATCGTAGGACGCGGCGACGATCATCAGGGCCGCGACCGCCACGCCCGACCCGGTGACCAGCCAGGCACGGACGCCCCAGGTGTCCGGCCGGTACCGGGTCCGCGGTGAGCGGCGGCCACCCAGCCACAGTCCGCCGAGCGCCGCGCCGAGCCCGGCCAGCAGGACCGGCAGGCCGTAGGTGTCGCCCGCCGCGGTCAGCAGCCCGTACGTGCCCGCGCAGACGCCGAGCAGACCGCCCAGGGTGAGAACTCCGGTGGTCCGGCGGACGGCGGCCGGGACCTCCGCCGTCCGCCCGTACCCGCGTGCGTCCATCGCCGCCGCCAGCGCGACCGAACGCTCCAACGCGCCCTCCAGGACCGGGAGTCCGACGTGCAGCAGGCCACGCAGCCCCCGGTCCGGGCGGCCACGGAGCCGGCGCGCGGCCCGCAGTCGCTGGACGTCGGCGATCAGATGCGGGGCGAAGGTGAGGGCGACGACCACGGCGACGCCCGCCTCGTACAGCGCTCCCGGCAGGGACTTGAGCAGCCGTGCCGGGTTCGCGAGGGCGTTCGCCGCGCCGACGCAGACGAGGAGCGCGGCCAGTTTCAGGCCGTCGTACAGCGCGAAGAGCAGGCCCTCGGCGGTGACCCGGCCGCCGATGCGGACCCCCTGTGCCCAGTGCGGGAGAGGGATCTCGGGGAGCGTGACGATCACGTGGGTGCCGGGGACGGGGGAGCCGAGGAAGACGGCGAAGGCCAGACGGATGGCGAGGACGGCCGCGGCCAGTTTCACGAAGGCGGTGTAGGAGCGGGCCCAGGGGGCGTCGGTGCGGTGGGTGGCCACCACGAAGCCCGCCACCGCGATGAGGAGCGCGAGCAGGAGGGGGTTCGTGGTGCGGGAGGCCGCGGTGCCGAGCCCCAGGGCCCACATCCACCAGGCGCCCGGGTGCAGGGCGTTCGCGCGGGTCGCACGCGGGGTGCCGGAGCGGGAACGGGCACGGGAGTTCCGCGGTCGCCCGGTCGGGCCGGCGTCCCGCGCGGGGCGCTGGGGTCCCACCGTCCCGGGCCTCCGGTCCCGCTCGGACAGGGGGGAGCCCCACCGCGCCTCGGGGCGGTGACCCATGGCGGTGGCGATGGGGCGTTCGGGGCCGCCCTTGTTCATGATCGGTGCCTCAGCCCTTGCGCCGGCGGGCCTGCCAGACGGCCGCCGCACCCAGCGCGGCCACCGCCGCCACTCCCGCCAGCAGGCCCACCGAGGGGCCGGAGCCGGCCGGTTCGGAGGCGTGCGGGCGGGCGGACGCGGTCGGCCCGTCGGCCGCGACCGGGTCGCCGCAGCCCGTTCGCGGATAGCCCGCGATGGCGCACAGCAGCGCGTTGGTGTCGTAGCGCAGCGGCTTGGCGACCATGGCCAGGGCCTCCGCCGTGCTCGCGTCGGGGGAGACCCGGGCACAGGCGGTACGCGGGGACGGCGGACGCTCGCCGGACGGCGCGTCGGCGGCCGTACCGGGGTCGATGACCAGGGCCACCCGCTTCTTGCCCCGCTGCGCGGGCGTCTTGGCGCATATCGCGGCGAACTCCCGCTCCCCGCGCGGCTGTACGGCGTGCTGGGAGTCCTCGCTCACCGCGAAGCGCAGGCCCTGGACTTCACCGTCGGACGGCCGCGCGGTGGACGGGCCCTGGGTGGCGTACGTCCACTTCCCGCCGGTCAGGTCCCAGAAGGACCAGTAGCGGTAGCCGACGGCCCGGGCCTGCCCCGCGCCGCCGAGGACGAGGAGCAGGAGGGCCAGCGCGAGCGCCAGGGCGGGCGCGGTCGTCCGACGGCCGGTCACAGCTGCTGCCTCTTGTTGCGGCCGCTGATCAGGAAGCCGATGCCGATGCCCGCGACCAGGCCGACGCCGACGATCCACCAGACGCCGAGCCCGTTGCCGTCGTCCTTCTTCTCGTCGTTCTTCTTCTCGCTCGGGGTGGCCGAGGCTCCGGCCGCACTCGGCGCCGGGCCCGTGGCGGCCAGCTGCGCGACCAGGTCCTTGCCGCCGAAGTCACGCGGGTCGGTGCCGGTGGCGTGCGCGGCGAAGATCAGCTGCGCGTACGCGGCGGGGCCCGACTTGGCCGCCCAGTCGCCGGAGTTCTTCTCCAGCCAGGCGAGCGGCTCCTTCGCGAGCTTCGTCGCGCCGTCGGCCGCCAGGGCCACGACCGCGTCCGCCGTGTTGCCGTAGTCGGGCTGGTCTTTGGCGCCCGGGAGCGCGGCCTTCAGGTACGGGGTCTTCGCCAGCGACCTGGCCAGATAGTCGGCGCCGTTCGACGCCGCGTCCTCCGGGCCGGGCTTGTCGGTGGTGGTGCAATCCGTGAGGTCGAACGACGGACCGGCCTTCGCCACGAAACCGTTGCCCAGGGCGGCGAGCACGCCCGCGGCGGTCGCGTCCGCGTTCGCCACCAGCTTGCCGGACTTGTCGGGCTGGTAGGCGAAGGCGCCGCCGCCCTCTCCCCCGCAGACCTTCGACAGTTCGACGAGGGCGTCGTACGGGGACTTGCCGTCCTTGGAGACGTTCTGGGGCTTCTTGCCGACCGCCCTCAGGGCGCCGATCACGACGGATGTCGAGTTGGTGTCGCTGGCCCCGCCGGCCATGTAGCCCCAGCCGCCGTCCTTGTTCTGCGCGGACTTCAGCCAGGTCACGGCCCTGCCGGTGGCGTCGTCGTGCCCGCCGAGCGCGCCGAGGGCCTGCACGGCGGCCGCGGTGCTGTTGGTGTCGACCTGCGTCTTGGCGTCGCACGCGGCACCAGCGTCGGCGCGGTAGGCGGCGAAGGCCCCGTTGGCGCACTGCTGACCGGTCAGCCAGTCCACGGCCTTGTCGGCGGGCCGTACGCCGACCGTGTGCTGGGCGAGCAGCGCGAGCGACTGCCGCCAGACGCCGTCGTAGGTCGGGTCGGTGGAGCCGAACAGGCCCGAGGGAAGCGCCACCGACGGCGACGGCGAGGGGGACGAGTCGGCGGCGAACGCGGCCGGTGCTACGACCGCCCCGATGACGGCGGTGGCGGCCAGTACCGCTGCGGTGCGGCGAACAGACATGACTCTCCCTGCGGGGAGCCGGGCAGCACCGGGCACGCCGAGGTATCCGGGCGGCTCCGGCTCCGTATCCCTCGACGGTGCCGGCCGTCGGCGGGCTGCCGAGGGCACGAGCCGGTCACGTCCCGTGCCAGGCGATCCGGCTCGCCACCGAAGTGGCTCACGGTTGCGGGTCAGCGCCGGATTCGCACCGGCTTCTCCTCGTACGGGCGTGATGACGACGCGCTCACTCTACCGGCCGCCCGGAATTCCCCGGGCGCCGCCTGTGGAGCGGGTGTGGGAACGGCATGCGGGTGTCGTTCGGATCACCGCGAACCCGGGGCGGGCCGAAGGACATCCGCTAGGTTCGGGCCATGCGAACGGGGAGACTGCTCGGCTCGGGGCGTTCGGCGGACGTCTACGAGATCGACGACGCGTGGGTGCTGCGGCGGGACCGCGCGGGCTGGGGCGACGCGACCGCCGAGGCGGCGGTGATGCAGCATGTGCGCTCGCACGGCTATCCGGTGCCGGGTGTGCGGGCGGCGACCCGCGGTGATCTGGTGATGGAGCGGCTGTCCGGGCCGACCATGCTCGAAGCCTTCGGCCAGGGACTGCTCTCCGCCCAGGAGGCGGGCCTGACCCTGGCCCGGCTGCTGCGCAAGCTGCACGCCGTGCCCGCCCGGCTCTCCGCCGACCCCGCCGTCCGTGTCCTGCACCTGGATCTGCATCCCGACAACGTGATGCTCACCCCGGACGGACCGAAGGTCATCGACTGGTCCAACGCCGAGGAGGGTCCGCCCGGCCTCGACTGGGCCATGTCCGCAGTGATCCTCGCCCAGGTCGCCGTCGGCGGCGAGGCGACCGGGGACGTGGCCGAGGAGACACTCGACGCGCTGCTCGACGGGAACGAGGACCAGGTGACCGAGGAGGGACTCGTGGAGGCGGGACGGCGCCGGGCCGCGAACCCGACGATGAACGCGAGCGAGGTCGAAGTTCTGGGCGAGGCCGACGAGTTGATCCGGGCGATGCTGGGCTGAGGGGCTGAGGGGCTGAGGGGCTGCTGGGCTGAGGGCTGAGGGCTGAAGAGCTGAGGGGCTGAGCGGTGGTCGGCCGGGGCGGGGCCGTGCCCCCGTACGGCGGTCAGGCCGGAGCCGTTCGGTACCGGCCGGTGACGGCTCGACGGTCACAGGGCACGTGCGGGGACCGCGGCCTCCACCGGCTGGCACAGCACCAGCGCGAGATCGTCGGACAGCGGCGCGCCGGTGTGCCGGAGCAGGCTGGCGTGCAAGGTGTCCAGGGCGTCCTCGGGGAGGGGTTCGCGCAGTGCGAGAGTGGCCTCGCCGAGCAGCGGGAACGGGACGCCGTCCTGGTCGCGGGCCTCGGTCAGGCCGTCCGTGTAGAGGAGCAGGCGGTCACCGGGCTGGAGCCGCACACGGTACTGGCGGGGCTCGGGGCGCAGCCCCAACGGCGGTGTGGGGACCTCGGGTTCGAGGAACTCGACGCTCCGGCCGGAGCGCAGCGGCGCCGGGTGACCGCAGTTGACCAGCCGCACCTCACCGGGCGCGAACTCGGCGAGCAGGGCGGTCACGAAGTCCTCCGGTCCAAGTTCCGGTGCGAGACGGGTGTCGAGACCGTCGGCCAGGGCGGCGAGATCGGGCGCGGTATAGGCGAGTTCACGGAAACCGGTGATCGTCTCGGCGGTCAGCCGGAGGGCGTCGAGGCCGTGACCGCGTACGTCACCCACCAGCACCCGCAGTCCGTACGGGGTCACCGCGACGTCGTACAGATCGCCGCCGACCGTCGACTCGGCACCGGAGCAGTGGTAGCGGGTGTGTACCTGGGTGTCGCCCAGCGTGCGGGAGATGGGCCGCAGGACGGCCTCCTGGGTGATCCGGGCGACCTCGCGGGCCCGTGCGAGCGCGTCGCTCAGGCGCTCGCGCCGGCCGGCCGCGTACACGGTGATCGCGCAGCCGAGCAGCAGCCCGCCGAAATGGACGCCGAAGTCGAAGCCGGTCGCATCACCGTCGGCGAGGCCCGTCGCGATCCCCAGTGCCGCCGACCAGCAGGAGACCAGCAGGGTCCAGCGCGCCCCGAAGCGCGCGCACGCCAGTAACGGCCCGATCAGCAGCAGCGTGACCAGGGCCGGTACCCGGTCGTCCAGCAGATGCGGCAGGGTCACCGCCGGACCGGCGGTCGGCGGCACGAGCATCGGCCACGAGAACCCGGCTCCGACCTGCCCGTCGCCTCCGTCGTCGGCGGGCATCCGTTCGCTCCGTTGCTCCCTTTCGCGCATCACCCGACGATCGCCGAAAACCGCCGTCGTCGCCCACGCCGACGGAGAGTTGATCACATCTCGTCGGAAGGTGCCCGGAAGTGGCGTCGCGATGTTGATCTTTTGTCCGAGTCGGGGGACCGGGGCATCGCACGTGTGCGATCCGGTCAGACTGGTGCACGTGTCCGACAACACGACCCGTGGACGGTCCGGCAGCGCGTCCGGTGGACGGTCCGGCAATCTGCCCTCATCGACGCGGAGTTTCATCGGCCGGCTGGAGGAACTCGGCCGGCTGGAGCGAGAGCTGGATCCGGGGACCGGGACCGACCGGCTGGTGAGCCTGGTCGGCGTCGGCGGAGTCGGCAAGACCCGGCTCGCGCTCCAGGCGGCGGGCCGGATCGACGGCGCGTACCCGGACGGTGTCTGGCTGGTGGAGCTCTCCGCGCTGCACACCGCCGGACTGGTGGGCCTCGCCGTCGTGGAGACGCTGCGCCTCTCCGACCGGTCGACACGGCCCGTCACCGAAGTGATCGCCGAATGGGCCGAGGGCAAAAGGCTGTTGCTGGTCCTCGACTCCTGCGAGCACCTCCTCGCGGACTGCGTGGCCGTCGTCGAGACCCTGCTGCCGCTGCTGCCGGGCCTGCGGATCCTCGTCACCAGCCGTGAGCCGCTCGGTCTGCCGGGTGAGCACGTCCTGCGCCTCGATCCGCTGCCGGTCGCGGGCGACGCGGTGGCCCTGTTCGCCGACCGCGCGGCCGACAACGGATTCCCCCTCGGCGACACCGACCGCCCCGCGGTGGAGGCCGTCTGCCGCCGCCTCGACGGCATCCCGCTCGCCATCGAGCTCGCCGCCGTCCGGCTCGGTGAACTCACCCTGGACCAGTTGAGCGCCCTGCTCGGCCGGCGGCTGCCGTCCCGGCTCGACCTGCTCGCGGCGCGCGAGGGCGAAGGGCCGCCCCGACACCAGACCCTGCGCACGGCCATCGGCTGGAGCCACGAGCTGTGCGCACCGCTGGAGCGGCTGCTGTGGGCCCGTCTGTCGGTGTTCGCGGGCGGCTTCTGCGCGAGCGCCGCCGAAGAGGTCTGCGCGGGCGGTCCGCTGCCCGCCGGCCGGATCCCCGGACTCCTCGACCGGCTCGTCGAGCAGTCCGTCGTGCGCCGCCACCACGCCGACCCCATCCGCTACCGACTCCTCGACACCGTGCGGGAGTTCGGCGCCGACTGGCTGCGCGCGCTCGGCGAGGAACACGCCCTGCGGCTGCGTCACCGCGACCACTACGGGCGCCTCGCCCGCCAGGGCTGCGCCGAGTGGAACACCGGACGCCAGGCAGCCTGGTGCGAGCGCACCCTCACCGAGCACGCCAACCTCCGCGCGGCCATGGACTGCGCGCTCACCGGGCCCGACGGACGGGGCGCGCTCGCGATGGCGGCCGACATCGGCTTCCTGTGGCGGCACTGCGGCCGTCTGCGCGAAGCCCGGCACTGTCTCGACCAGGCGCTGGCGAACGGCGCGCCGTCCGGCCCCGAGCGCATCCGCGCGGTGTGGACACGGGGTGCGGTCGCGCTGCTCCAGGGGGATCTGGAGGGCGCGGCCAACTGGGCGGTGCGCTGTGCCGACGCGGCGAGGGAACAGGGCGACCCGGTGGCGGTGGTGGCCGCCAAGTACATCCGGGGCGGCCAACTCGCGCTGAGCGGACGACTGTCCGAGGCGGTCCAGGTGCTGGCCGGCGCACCTCGGCTGCCCGTCCGGCGGGACTGGTTCGGGGCCGCTCAGCTCCAGGTCCGGGTGGCGCTGGCCTACTCGTATCTGCTGAGCGGGGACCACGAGCGGGCGCGTGCGGTGGCGGAGGAGGTGCGCGCGGCGAGCGTGGCGTGCGGCGAGTCGTGGGCGGGAGCATTCGCCGACAGCGTCGTGGCCCAGACCGACCTGGTGCGCGGGGACATCGCGGCGGCCGTCGGCAACGCCCGCACCGCGCTGGCCGGGCACGGGCTGCTGCACAACACCGTGGGTGCCGCGATGGCCCTCGACGTGCTCGCCGCGGGAGTCGTCGCCGCGGGCGACGGCCGTAGCGCGGCCCGCCTCCTCGGCATCGGCGAGCGGGTGTGGGAACTCACCGGGCGGGCCCAGATGGACTCGCCCGACCTGATGGCCACCCGCCGCTCGCACGAACTCCGCGTCCGCGGCGAGATCGGCGACCCGGCCTACGAGAAGGCGTACGAGGAGGGGCGCGCGATGCCGTACGAAGAGGGGATGGACTACGCGGTCCATGGCTGGTGAGATCCGCGCTCCGGGATCCGCGCTCCGGGATCCGGGTCACGATCAGGTGCCCGGCGCTCGCGGTCGGCGGCTGGGGACCGGCGACCCGTGGCCCGCGATCGGCGACCGGTGGCGAGCGAGCCGGCGACCGGTGATGAGCGAGCCGGCGACCGGTGATGAGCGGACAGGCCGTCGGTGACGGGCGGACAGGTCGTCGGTTGCTGACGACCGGTGACCGCGACCCGAGCGCACCGGCGATTCGCGACACGCGACTCACAACTCGCGACTCGCTGGACGAGAGGGCGTCACACCGCCACGTACGTCACCGGATCGCTGCCCGGCACCGCCTCGGCCCGTCCCAGCTTCACCAGCCGCCGCACATGGGCCTCGGCCTCGGAGACCGCGATGTTCCGTGATCCGTAGGGGATGTCGGCCCAGGGGCGGTTCCACTCCATGCGCTCGGCGAGCTGCCAGGGCGTGAGCGGGACGGAGAGCAGGGTGAGCAGGCCGGTGAGCCGCTCCTCGTGGTGCGCGAGCAGCTCCGCGACACGGGACGGGGCGTCGGTGAACACGTGCTGGTGGGCCGGGAGAACCTCGGCGGGGCCGAGACGGCCGACGCGCTCCAGGGAGTCGAGGTAGTCGCCGAGCGGATCGGCGATCTCCCCGAGGCTCTCGATCCCGTTCGGGTAGGGAGGGCGCCCGAGGGTGCCCGGGTCCTCGTAGAGGCCGATGTGCGGGGTGATCCTCGGCAGCAGGTGGTCGCCGGAGAACAGACGTCCGTTGCCGGGCAGTTGAGCCGGGTGGGCCTCCTCCAGGTGGAGGCAGACGTGCCCGGGTGTGTGGCCGGGGGTCCAGACGGCGCGCAGCCGGCGGCCGGGCAGGGCGACGAACTCGCCGGGGACGATCTCGCGGTCGGGCAGCGCGGGGGAGAAGCCGGGCAGGGTGCTGGGGCGGCGTACGGACGTCTGCGCCTCGCGGAGCGGGGCGACGTGCTCCTCCGGAGCGCCGGAGGCGGCCAGCTTGGCGGCCATGTAGGCGAACCAGCGCTCGGGCCGGTTCTCCCGGGTGCGCCGGACGATCGCCGTGTCGGCGGCGTGCATCGCGATCCAGGCGCCGGACGCCTCGCGGACCCGGCCCGACAGACCGTGGTGGTCGGGGTGGTGGTGGGTGATGACCACGCCGTGGATCTCCGTGACGGAGGTTCCGCAGCCGGTGATCCCCTCGACGAGGGTGTCCCAGGAAGCGGGGTCGTCCCAGCCCGTGTCGATGAGCACGGGCCCGGCGTCGGTGTCGACCAGATACACCAGCGTATGGCCGAGCGGGTTGTCCGGGATGGGGACTCGGATCGACCGTACGCCCCCGCCGTGATCGGTCACCTGCGTCATGCGCTTCCACCCATCGCCGAGTTCTCGCCACTATAACTAGAACGAGTTCCAATGGGAGCCCAAGTCGACTGTCGGGAGCCCGAGTCGGCCGTTCCGTCCGCCCGGACGGCCGCGTCCGCGCCGTGGACTCATCTCGCGGGAACTGGTATCAGTTCTCGTATCTGATGAAGCGTCAGAAATGGTGGCGGAGAGCGTCCTTGGAGGCAGTCGGCCATGACCGAGCTCGTGGAACACGGACAGCTGTACATCGGCGGGGAGTTGACCGACCCCCTCGGCAAGGACGTCATCGAGGTGATCTCGCCGCACACCGAGGAGGTCATCGGCCGGGTGCCGCACGCCTCGGCGGCGGATGTCGACCGGGCCGTCGCCGCCGCGCGCCGGGCGTTCGACGAGGGCCCCTGGCCGCGGATGAGCCTCGACGAGCGGATCGCGGTCGTGACGCGGATCAAGGACGCCATCGCCGTACGCCACGAGGAGATCGCCCGCGTCATCTCCTCCGAGAACGGCTCCCCCTACTCCTGGAGCGTCCTCGCGCAGGCCCTCGGCGCGATGATGGTCTGGGACGCGGCGATCACCGTCGCGCGCGGCTACACGTACGAGGAGACGCGCGACGGAGTCCTCGGCAAGCTCCTCGTCCGCCGTGAGCCGGTGGGCGTGGTGGCGGCCGTGGTGCCGTGGAACGTCCCGCAGTTCGTGGCGGCGGCCAAGCTCGCGCCCGCGCTGCTGACCGGCTGCACCGTCGTACTGAAGCCGTCTCCCGAATCGCCCCTGGACGCCTACCTGTTGGGCGAGATCGCGAAGGAGGCCGGGCTGCCCGAAGGGGTCCTGTCGATCCTCCCGGCGGACCGCGAGGTCAGCGAGTACCTCGTCGGACACCCCGGCATCGACAAGGTCTCCTTCACCGGGTCGGTCGCGGCGGGCAAACGGGTGATGGAGGTCGCCGCGCGCCATCTCACCCGCGTGACACTGGAGTTGGGCGGCAAGTCGGCTGCCGTGGTGCTGCCGGACGCGGACCTCGACACCTCGGTCCCCGGGATCGTCTCGGCCGCCTGGATGAACAACGGCCAGGCCTGCGTCGCCCAGACCCGCATCCTCGTACCGCGCTCGCGCTACGACGAGTTCGCGGACGCCTTCGCCGCGGCGGCGAACGCGCTGGTCGTCGGTGATCCCCTCGACCCGGCCACCCAGGTCGGGCCGCTGGTCGCCGAGCGGCAGCGCCGGCGCAACCTCGACTACATCCGCATCGGCCAGGAGGAGGGCGCCAAGATCCTGGCCGGCGGCGGGCGTCCGCAGGGGCTCGACCGCGGCTGGTACGTCGAGCCGACCCTCTTCGGCGACGTCGACAACTCGATGCGCGTCGCCCGGGAGGAGATCTTCGGCCCGGTGATCTGCCTGCTCCCCTACGGCGACGAGGCCGAGGCCGTGAAGATCGCCAACGACTCCGACTACGGGCTGAGCGGCAGCGTCTGGACGGCGGACGTCGCCCATGGCATCGACGTAGCCCGACAGGTCCGTACCGGCACCTACTCGGTCAACACCTTCAGCCTCGACATGCTGGGCCCCTTCGGCGGCTACAAGAACTCGGGCCTGGGGCGGGAGTTCGGGCCCGAGGGATACGGCGAGTTCCTGGAGCACAAGATGATCCACCTCCCGGCCGGCTGGGAGGCCTGAGGATGGGCGACCGCTGGCAGGTCGAGGTCGACCGTTCCGTCTGCATCGGCTCGGCCCAGTGCGTCCACCACGCCCCGGAAGCCTTCCGCCTCGACGTGGCCATGCAGTCCCATCCGGTCGAGCCGGAGACCGACGCGAACGAGAAGATCCTCGAAGCGGCCGAGGGCTGCCCGGTCGAGGCCGTCATGATCTCCCTGCTGGGCAGCGGCGAGCCGGTGTTCCCGCCGGAGGAGTAGGGCCGCCGGGGCGGGGCAGGGGCAGGGCCGGATGCGGGGATGACCCGGTCGTCCAGGGGCTCCCGGTCGTCCGGGACCTACCGGCCCCTCGGGTCGGTCAGGTCGATCAGGTGGCAGACCGTCTCGATGTCTATCTTGACCTGGGCGATGGACGCCCGGCCGGAGAGCCAGGTGATCAGGGCGGAGTGCCAGGTGTGCTCGATGACCCGTACGGCGGAGAGCTGGGCCGGCGTCGGGTCGTCCAGGCCCATCGCGTCCAGGATGATCACCGTGGTCTGCCGCGAGACCTGGTCGACCTCGGGGCTGACACTGCGGTCCGCGAAGGTGAGCGCGCGGACCATCGCGTCGGCCAGGTGCGGCTCGCGCTGGAGCGCGCGGAACGCGCGCATCAGGGTCTCCGCCACCCGCTCCGCGGCGGTGTCCCCGGCAGGCGGCTTCTTGCGCAGTGTGCCGTGCATGTGTTCCAGCTGGTCCTGCATCGTGGCGACCAGCAGATGCACCTTCGAGGGGAAGTAGCGGTACAGGGTGCCGAGAGCAACCTGCGACGACTCCGCGACCTCGCGCATCTGTACGGCGTCGAAGCCGCCCCGGCTGGCCAGCTGGGCGCTCGCGTGCAGGATCCGGCGACGGCGCGCCTCCTGCCGCTCGGTGAGCGGGGGAGAGGCGGGATGCGACATGGGGTGCGGCCTGGAGCGCGCGGGGTCGGCGGGTGCGGCGGGCGTGCCGGCCCCCGGTGCCGGTCGAGCGTTCTTCGAGTCCGCCTTGGCTTCCGCAGGCATGGGTCCGTTCCGTGACATCAGCGAGAGGGAGCGACGAGTCGGCATGGCAGGGTGTGACAGCACCGCGCGGACCAGCCGACCCCGCCGCGCCGTCGTGGCGTGAATCACCTGATCCACCGCTCACACTGGCGCTACCTGCCGGTAGATTCAATGCTCCTTGAACGATCAAGTCTGAAACTTGTTCTAGATTAGCGTCCCGGCGTAATCTCGCGGGAAAGTGCAGGGAGAAGGGGACCGGAAGTGACCGCTGAGGCCATGGAGGCGGGCCCCGGTAAGGGTGCGGCTGCCGACGGGGACCGACCCCTGCGCATCGCGCTCCTCACCTACAAGGGCAACCCGTTCTGTGGCGGCCAGGGTGTGTACGTACGACACCTCTCGCGCGAACTCGCCCGCCTCGGCCACCGCGTCGAGGTCATCGGTTCCCAGCCCTACCCCGTCCTCGACGAGGGCCTTCCCGGGCTGAGCCTCACCGAGCTGCCCAGCCTCGACCTGTACCGCCAGCCCGACCCCTTCCGCACTCCCGCGCGGGGCGAGTACCGGGACTGGATCGACGCCCTCGAGGTCGGCACCATGTGGACCGGCGGCTTCCCCGAGCCGCTGACCTTCTCGCTGCGCGCCCGCCGGCATCTGCGGGCCCGGCGCGGTGAGTTCGACGTCATCCACGACAACCAGACGCTCGGCTACGGCCTGCTGGGGGATGTCGGCGCCCCGCTGGTGACCACGATCCACCACCCCATCACCGTCGACCGGCAGCTGGAACTGGACGCGGCCGAGGGCTGGCAGCGCCGCGCCTCCGTCCGCCGCTGGTACGCCTTCACCCGGATGCAGAAGCGCGTCGCGCGCCGGCTGCCGTCCGTGCTCACCGTCTCCGGCACCTCCCGCCAGGAGATCGTCGACCACCTGCGCGTCGAGCGGGACCGCGTCCACGTCGTCCACATCGGCGCGGACACCGACCTCTTCTCGCCGGATCCGTCCGTGCGCCAGGTTCCCGGCCGCATCGTCACCACGTCCAGCGCGGACGTGCCGCTCAAGGGCCTGGTTTTCCTCGTCGAGGCCCTCGCGAAGGTGCGCACCGAGCACCCGGGCGCCCACCTCGTCGTCGTCGGCAGGCGCGCCGAGGACGGTCCGGTCGCCCAGGCCATCGAGCGGTACGGCCTCGACGGCGCCGTCGAGTTCGTCAAGGGCATCTCCGACGCCGAACTCGTCGACCTGGTGCGCTCGGCCGAAGTCGCCTGTGTGCCCTCCCTGTACGAGGGCTTCTCGCTGCCCGCCGCCGAGGCGATGGCCACGGGGACGCCGCTGGTGGCCACCACCGGCGGAGCGATCCCGGAGGTCGCCGGCCCCGACGGCGAGACCTGCCTCGCGGTCCCGCCGGGCGACTCGGGCGCGCTCGCGGCGGCTCTCGGCCGGCTCCTCGGCGACCCGGGACTGCGGGCGCGGCTCGGCTCCGCCGGGCGCGAACGCGTCCTCGCCCGCTTCACCTGGGCCAAGGCGGCCGAGGGCACGGTGGCCCACTACCGTGAGGCGATGGCCCTCCCCGCGTCCCGGCCCCGCTCGCGCGAGGCCGCCCTGGCCACGGATACGGAAGGGGGCGGCAGCGCGCCGGGCGCCGACTCCTCGGCGACCCAGGGCCCCGACCGCTCCGAGGCCGCGGACAGGACTCCCGCCGCCGAAGAACTAGTTGCAGCCAACCGCGAAAGCAGGGCCACGTGCTGACCGTCGACTTCTCCCGGTTCCCGCTCGCCCCGGGCGATCGCGTTCTGGACCTCGGATGCGGTGCCGGCCGGCACGCGTTCGAGTGCTACCGGCGCGGCGCGCAGGTCGTGGCGCTGGACCAGAACGGCGAGGAGATCCGCGAGGTCGCGAAGTGGTTCGCGGCGATGAAGGAGGCCGGGGAGGCGCCCGCCGGGGCCACCGCGACGGCCATGGAGGGCGACGCGCTCGCGCTGCCCTTCCCCGACGAGTCCTTCGACGTCGTGATCATCTCCGAGGTCATGGAGCACATCCCGGACGACAAGGGCGTCCTCGCCGAGATGGTCCGCGTGCTCAGGCCGGGCGGCCGTATCGCCATCACCGTGCCGCGCTACGGGCCGGAGAAGGTCTGCTGGTCGCTGTCCGACGCCTACCACGAGGTCGAGGGCGGCCACATCCGCATCTACAAGGCGGACGAACTGCTCGGGAAGATCCGCGAGGCCGGCCTGCGGCCCTACGGCTCCCACCACGCGCACGCGCTGCACTCGCCGTACTGGTGGCTGAAGTGCGCGTTCGGCGTCGACAACGACAAGGCGCTGCCCGTGCGGGCGTACCACAAGCTGCTGGTCTGGGACATCATGAAGAAACCACTGGCCACCCGGGTCGTCGAGCAGGCGTTGAACCCGCTGATCGGCAAGAGCTTCGTGGCCTACGCGACCAAGCCGCACCTGCCCGAGCTCGCCGCTGCTACGGACTCCGCCACGAGGGATTCCGCGAAGACCGCTTCCGCGACAGCCGCCTCCGAGGCGGACGCCACGTGACCACTCCCCGGACAGAACACCTCGTCCTGCCCGGGGTCCTCACCGTCGAGGAGGCCGACGCCACGGTGCGCGGGATCCTCGGGGTGCAGCGCCCCGACGGAGCGATTCCGTGGTTCCGCGGCCACCACCTCGACCCGTGGGACCACACCGAGGCCGCCATGGCGCTCGACGCGGCCGGGGAGCACGAGGCCGCCGAGCGCGCCTACGCGTGGCTGGCGCGGCATCAGAACGAGGACGGATCCTGGTACGCGGCGTACGCCGACGGGGACTTCGAGGACGTCACCGACCGCGGCCGGGAGACCAACTTCTGCGCGTACATCGCGGTGGGCGTCTGGCACCACTACCTGGCGACCGGCGACGACGTGTTCCTGGACCGCATGTGGCCCGCCGTCTTCGCGGCCGTGGAGTTCGTCCTGCGGCTCCAGCAGCCCGGCGGGCAGATCGGCTGGAAGCGTGAGGACGACGGGACCCCGGTCGACGACGCGCTGCTGACCGGGAGTTCGTCGGTCCACCACGCGCTGCGCTGCGCGCTCGCCATCGCCGAGCAGCGCGAAGAGCCGCAGCCCGACTGGGAGTTGGCGGTGGGCGCGCTGCGGCACGCGATCCGGCTCCACCCGGAGCGGTTCCTCGACAAGAACCGCTACTCCATGGACTGGTACTACCCGGTACTCGGCGGCGCGTTGACGGGCGCCGAGGCCAAGTCCCGTATCGAGGAGGGCTGGGACCGCTTCGTGGTGCCCGGTCTCGGGGTGCGCTGCGTCGTTCCCAACCCGTGGGTCACCGGTGGTGAATCGGCCGAACTCGCCCTCGCCCTGTGGGCGGTGGGCGAGTCCGACCGCGCGCTGGAGATCCTTCAGTCCATCCAGCACCTGCGCGATCCGAAGACCGGTCTGTACTGGACGGGCTATGTCTTCGAGGACCAGGCCATCTGGCCCGAGGAGCTCACCACCTGGACGGCGGGCTCCCTGCTGCTGGCGGTCGCCGCACTGGGCGGCGACGAACCGACCTGCGCGGTCTTCGGCGGCGAGCGCCTTCCGACCGGCCTGGACCCCGACTGCTGCACCGAGACCCGCTGAACCGTCCGGACGGGCCGGGCCGTTCCGGCCCTCGGCACCGTCCGGACGCTCCGGACTTTCCGGGTGCTCCGGGCCGTCAGTGCCGGTGCATGCGGTTGGCCACCGCGTGGCCCACGAACAGGTAGACGACGGCGGCGAGACCGTAGCCGGCGACCACGCGCGCCCACTGCTCGTCGAAGGTGAACAGGTCACGCGACCAGCCGGCCAGCCAGCTCGCCATGTGGTGGATGAACTGCACGAGGTCGTTGCCAGGGTTGGCGTCGAGCAGATACATCAGTATCCAGAGACCGAGGATGACGGCCATAACATCCGCGACGATCGCGATGACCGTCCCCGCCTGATTCGAGCCGTTGCGATATCGAGGGGACATGTCCAGCGGGTTGCCCGTCAATCCTGGATGAAACCCGAACGGGTTCTCTCGGGTGGCACGGTGGACGGGGACGGGTGAGGCTGCCGGGGAGAGCCGTGTTCCCCCGCGAACGGGAAGGACCGGCGGACCGGGGAGAACCGTCCCCCCTCATCCGGAGGATCCCGTGCCCGTACCCGTACGGCGCCTGATCGTGGCGCTGGCCCTCTCCTGCGTCCTGATCGGCGGTACGACGGCCTGCGGGGGCGGCAGTTCCGGGCAGGACACCGCCGCCGTGGTGCAGACGGCGGCCACCCCCACCCCGACCACTTCGGCTCAGAAGCAGAAGTTCGCCAAGACCCGCTTCGTGGCCAACGCGGGGCTGGCGGCGGGCGCCACCTACCAGTGGATCGTCAGACCCTGGAAGGCGGGCACGTTCAAGAAGGGTGCGAAGGGCCGCCGGGTCGCCCTGGTCAAGGCCGGGCTCGCCGGCACCTTCGCGTACAACCGGCTCAAGGCCGCCACGAAGAACGCCCAGGGCGATCCCGCGCTCTCCAAGGCCCTCGCCCCGCTCGCCGCGGGCATCGCCGCGCTCAAGAACCTGCCCGCCGAACTGCGCAGCGGCGATTCGACCGACGCGGTCGCGAACTCCTTCGAGGACGTCGTCAACAAGGTGAAGGCGGCCGGGAGGAGCGCTGGTGCCGAGGTCGTGGACAAGGTGCCGTCGGCGTCCCAACTGAGCGGCGGCTAGGCGGCTGGGCGGCTGGGCCTGACCGGCTGGGCCGGCGTACCCTCGCGATCCGGCGGACCCTCGCCGATCCAGCCCACTCGGAGGTGCCCGACAGCGCGGCGAGGTGCGATGCCAGGCGCCGCGGGTCGGGCGGGAACGGACAGCCCTTAGGAGTTCAGCTCGGCCAGCACGCGCAGCGTGCGGAGGTCCGGGGACAGGACCAGCAGGTCGGTCACCGGGCCCTTGCGCCACAACTCCAGCCGCTCGGCGATGCGTTCACGCGGTCCGACGAGCGAGATCTCGTCCGCGAAGGCGTCCGGCACGGCCAGTACGGCCTCTTCCCGGCGCCCTTCCAGGAACAGCCGCTGGATCCTGCGGGCCTCCTCCTCGAAGCCCATCCGGGCCATCAGATCGGCGTGGAAGTTGCGGGCCGCGTGCCCCATCCCGCCGATGTAGAAACCGAGCATCGCCTTGACCGGCAGCAGCCCCTCGGCGACGTCGTCACAGACGTGCGCGCGGGCCATCGGCGCCACGAGGAAGCCCTCGGGCAGGTCGGCGAGCGAGGCCTCGTACGCCTGAGGGCGCGTCGGCGACCAGTAGAGCGGCAGCCAGCCGTCCGCGATGCGTGTCGTCTGCGCGATGTTCTTCGGACCCTCGGCACCGAGCAGGACCGGCAGTTCGGCCCGCAACGGGTGAGTGATCGGCTTCAGCGCCTTGCCGAGTCCCGTGCCGTCGGCACCCCGGTACGGATGGGAGTGGAAACGTCCGTCCAGCTCGACCGGCCCCTCACGCCTGAGCACCTGGCGTACGACATCGACGTACTCCCGGGTCGCGGTGAGCGGTGACCTCGGGAACGGCCGCCCGTACCAGCCCTCGACGACCTGAGGTCCCGACAGGCCGAGCCCCAGCATCATGCGCCCGCCGGAGAGATGGTCCAGGGTGAGCGCGTGCATCGCGGTCGTGGTGGGGGAACGGGCGGCCATCTGCGCGATCGCCGTGCCGAGACGGATGCGCGTGGTCCGCGCGGCGATCCAGGTGAGCGGGGTGAACGCGTCCGAGCCCCACGACTCGGCGGTCCACACCGAGTGGTAGCCGAGCCGCTCCGCCTCCTGGGCGAGCGGTACATGGTCCGCCGAAGGGCCGCGCCCCCAGTAGCCGAGGGCCAGACCGAGCCGCATGTCGCCTCCAGGAGCCGTGTTCTGACGTGCCGTCAGTTCTCGCCGGTGCTGGGACTGTACGACAACGGCCCCCCGCCGGAAAGGGCGAGGGGCCGTCGCTGCGACGATGGGCGGGTCAGCCGCGCTGGATCCCCGAGGTGTCCTGGAGCACGCCACGACGGCCGTCCTGCGTCTGCGCCACCAGGGTCGCACCGCGCTGCTCGACGGCCAGGTACCAGGTGCCCGGCGCCAGTTCGGCGATCGGCGCCTGCGCGCCGTCCTCCGAGAACAGCGGACGCGCGACCGGTACGGCGAACCAGAACGGCGAGAAGTCCTGAGCGGGCTGCTGCGTCTGCGGGGCCGACGGCTGACTCGGCTGCGCGCCGAACGGGTGCCCCGGCTGCGACGGCTGAGCACCGTAGGGCTGCTGACCGGGCTGACCGGGCTGACCGGGCTGGCCGGGCTGCGAGGCTCCCGGGTACCCGTAACCGCCTGCGGGCTGGGCGCCGTAGGGGGCGGCGGGGCTGATGGGCTGGGGGGCCTGGACGAGTGCGGCCTGCAGGGCGGGAACGAGCGGAGTCGCGACGGCCGCGGCGGCCAGAGCGAGGGCCGCGATGAAGCCGAGGATGAGACCGGCTCCGGCGCTGTAGCCGTCCGGGATGTCCACCAGCGTCCAGAACTGGGTCCAGACGACAAGCACCGTGAAGGCGGCGCCGACCGTGCCCAGGTCGAGCCCGAGGACCTTGCGCGGCTGCGGCAGACAGCGGTTGACGACGATCAGGGCGCCGCCGATGACCCCGCCCATGTAGATGCCGAAGCCTTCGCTGAGGTCGGTCCAAGCGGTCACGTCCAGGCCGTACCCGGAGTAGAGCCTGAGGAACGACGCGATGAACAGCAACACCGCTGCTCCGATCACCACGCCGTCGCCTCGAGTGAGGGAGCGGATATTCACTTCAGGTCCTTCGTCAGTCGTCTCGTCGTCGGTGAGGCATCGCTGTTCACCGTGTCGCCGTCATGGTGTCGTCGTCGGGACGCGGTGTGAAGCGCGGGGGTGGCCCTTTTATCGTACGGACGACACTATCGCCCGGACGATCAGGGTGTCCGCCGGGTTGGGTCCGTAGATCACTACCCGTGCAGGAAACCAACGATTCCTTCAGAGATCCCCCGTGCCGCCTTCTCTCGCCACGCGCCACTGGTGAGCAGCGCAGCGTCCTTGCTATCGCGCATGTTGCCGCACTCGATGAACACCTTGGGAACCGTTGACAGATTGAGACCACCGAGATCCTTACGGACCACCAGTCCGGTTCCGTCGCCGACGTAGTTGGAGGGCGCGCTGCCCGTCTCGCGGACGAACAGACCCGCGATGCGCTCGCCCAAGTCGCGGGAGGAGGCGACGATCGGACGGGTGTCGGCGGCGCCCGCGTGCACCGAGGCCGGGAGGATCACGTGGAAGCCCCGGTTGCCGGCCGCCGATCCGTCGGCGTGGATGGAGACGACCGCGTCCGCGTGCGCCGTGTTGCCGATGCGGGCCCGCTCGTCGACGCAGGGGCCGAACGAGCGGTCGCCGTCCTGGGTCAGCTTCACCGTGGCGCCCTGCTTTTCGAGGATCGCCCGCATCCGGTGCGCGACGTCGAGGGTGAACCGGGCTTCCGTGTAACCCGCGTTGGTGGACGTGCCGGTCGTGTCGCACTCCTTCCAGTTCGTTCCGATGTTCACCTTGCGGTTGATCTCGGACGTGTGCTGGAAGTTGCTCTGGTTGTGCCCCGGGTCGATGACGATGACCTTGCCCTTGAGGGAGCCGGAGCCGGAGCCGGAGCCAGGGGCGGCGGGCGCGGAGGAGGAGGGCGCCGGAGCCGACGACGTACTCGGTCTGCCGTCGTCCGTCGTCGAGGCGGACGCCCGCGAGGAGGGGGAGCCGGAGCCCGGCGCGGAGGACGACGACCCGGGAGCGGCCCGGTCGGACCCGCCCCCCGAATCGTCTCCCACGGCCTGGTACACCAGCCAGCCGGCCAGCGCGCCCGGTACGAGCGCGGCGAGCGCGACGGTGAGCGGTCCACGCCGGAAACGGCGCGGCTGGGGCGGATCGAAGTCAGGGCCTACGTACGACACGTCAGCGACTCTAACCGGGCGCTCAGATCCCTGCTCCGGTTCGCCGCAGGACGCGCAGCGAGTCGGTCACCGCGACCTCGGTGAACGCGCCCGATTCCAGGGCCCGGAGGTAGACGCGGTAGGGGGCCTGGCCGGTGAACTCGTCGGCGGGGTCCGGGAACACGTCGTGGATGACGAGGAGGCCGCCCTCGGCGACATGCGGGGCCCAGCCCTCGTAGTCGCCGCTCGCGTGTTCGTCGGTGTGGCCGCCGTCGATGAAGACGAGACCGAGGGGCGTGCCCCAGAACGCGGCGATCTGCGGCGAACGGCCGACGAGCGCGACGACGTGGTCCTCCAGGCCCGCCCGGTGGAGGGTGCGGCGGAAGGCGGGGAGCGTGTCCATCAGGCCGATCTCCGGGTCGACCGTGGACGGGTCGTGGTACTCCCAGCCCGGCTGCTGCTCCTCGCTGCCCCGGTGGTGGTCGACCGTGATCGCGGTCACCCCGGCCTCGCGCGCCGCGTCGGCGAGCAGGATCGTGGAACGGCCGCAGTAGGTGCCGACCTCCAGGAGCGGCAGTCCGAGCCGTCCGGCCTCGACGGCGGCCTCGTACAGCGCGAGTCCCTCGCCCCGCGGCATGAACCCCTTCGCGGCCTCGAAGGCGGCGAGGATCTCGGGCTTGGGTGCCGCGGGCATGGGGTCTCCTCCATCGGTGCGAACAGCGGGGTGCGTGGAGCGCCGCCCGGGTGTACGGATCCCGGGCCGCCCCATCGTGCACCACACCCCCGCCGCGTGGGCGGCGGGGGTGTCGATGATCACTCGGTGGAGGGTCCGGGTGTCAGGCGGTGACCTCGGCGTTCTCGCCCGGGAGGGAGAGGTCGAGGGAGACCGGCCGGTCGTCGCCCGCGTGCGTCGCCGACGAGGCGAGCGGACCGTGGCCGGCGGCCCGTGCGGCGAGCACGTACGCGCCCTGGGCCGGCACGGCGAGCGCGTAGCTGCCGTCCTCGGCGGAGAGGGTGGCGCCCGCCTGGCGGCCGCGCCGGTCGATGAGTGTGACCTTGGCGCGGTGGACCGGACCACCCTCGGCGTTCAGGACCCGGCCGCGGAAGCCGCCGAGGACCTCGTTCGCCCGCTCCATCGCCGCGTCCTCCTCGCTGCTCGCGCGCAGCTGGGTCTTGGTGGCAGGGGGGCGGCCCGGCAGGAACAGCGCCATGAGCAGGCCGACCGCGACCGCGCCCGTGGCGATCAGGAAGGACACGCG
The DNA here is from genome assembly GCF_042888885.1 of Streptomyces sp. NPDC002742. NCBI lineage: Bacteria > Bacillati > Actinomycetota > Actinomycetes > Kitasatosporales > Streptomycetaceae > Streptomyces > Streptomyces sp. NPDC002742. The sequence continues at coordinate 138,628 of NZ_JBIAQF010000021.1, read as the reverse complement.
GAAGCCGTGCATGGTGGGGACCGCGACCCCGCCGACGTGGTTCGCCGTGTTGGCGAGCACCATGCCGATGACGGCGCTCGACACGGACGTACCGATGGAGCGCATCAGGGTGTTCAGGCCGTTGGCCGCGCCCGTCTCCGAGGCCGGGACGGAGCCGACGATCAGGGCGGGCAGCGAGGAGTAGGCGAGGCCGATGCCCGCGCCCAGGACCACCGCGATGACCAGGGACTGCCAGGCGGCGTTCATCAGGCCGAGGCCCGCGCCGTAGCCGATTCCGATGATCACCATGCCGATGATCAGGGTGACCTTCGGGCCGTACTTCGCCGACAGCCGGGCGTACACCGGCGCGGTGAACATCATCGTCAGGCCGAGCGGCGCGACGATCAGGCCCGCCTTCACCATCGACTGGCCGAGGCCGTAGCCGGTCGACGTCGGGAGCTGGAGCAGCTGCGGCAGGACGAGGGAGACGACGTAGAAGGAGACACCGACCATGATCGAGGCGAGGTTGGTGAAGAGGACCGCGGGGCGGGCCGTGGTGCGCAGGTCGACCAGCGGGGCCTTCAGGCGCAGCTCCATCACGCCCCACAGGAGGAGCACGGCGAGCGACGCGCCGAACAGGCCGAGCGTGGTGGGCGCGGTCCAGCCCCAGTCGCTGCCCTTGGTGATCGGCAGCAGGAAGAGCACGAGCCCGACGGACAGCCCTATCGCGCCCAGCACGTCGAAGGTGCCCTCGGCGCGCATCGGGGACTCCGGCACGACGAGGAGAGTGAGGGCGATGGAGAGGACGCCGAGGCCGGCGGCGCCGTAGAAGAGGGCGTGCCAGTCGGCGTGCTGTGCCACGAGGGCCGCGGCGGGCAGCGCGAGTCCGCCGCCGACACCGATCGAGGAGCTCATCAGGGCCATCGCGGAGCCGAGCTTCTCGCGGGGCAGCATGTCACGCATCAGACCGATGCCCAGCGGGATCGCGCCCATCGCGAAGCCCTGGAGCGAACGGCCCACGATCATCGGCACCAGGGCGCTGGTCAGGGCGCTGATCAGGGCGCCGACGACCATGACGGCCAGGCTGGTGAGCAGCATGCGCCGCTTGCCGAAGAGGTCGCCGAGACGGCCCATGATCGGCGTGGCGACGGCGCCCGAGAGCAGTGTCGAGGTCAGGACCCAGGTGGCGTTGCTGGGCGCGGTGCCCAGCAGCGTCGGCAGGTCCTTGATGACCGGGACGAGCAGGGTCTGCATCACCGCGACCACGATGCCCGCGAAGGCGAGCACGGGCACGGTCGCGCCGCTCGGCCTCCGCGCGGGCTGGCCGGTCGTCGTGTGCGTCATTACGGGGGGCCTCCAGGCCGTAAGAAAGGAGCTCTCGAGAGAGAAGTGAGGGGGGTGATCCGTGTGGATGCGGGGACGGTCGGTCTGGTGATCCATGGGGACACGGGACGTCGGTCGGGTGATCCGCGCGGGATACGTGCAGTGAGAACCCGGTGCGCCCGGGCAACTATTCCGATGCTTCGGCGTACTAACGAATTCTTGACCGATCCATGGGTATCTGACCTACCGTCAGAATGAAACGTGTTCTAGTCTGGCGCGGATCCACGCACCTCGGGCCTTTGGGGAGGCACACATGGGCATCGCGGTCACGCCGGAGCAGCGGGAGCTCGCCGAGGCCGTTCGCGGCTGGATCGCCCGCGCCGTGCCGCCCGAGGCGGTCCGCAAACTCCTGGACGCCCCGGGCAGCGGCAGACCGCCGTTCTGGGACGCGCTCGCGGCGCAGGGGTTCCTCGCCGCGCACCTTCCCGAGGCGTACGGCGGTGGCGGCGGTGACCTCGTCGACCTCGCCGTCGTCGTGGAGGAGGCCGCGCGGGCCGCGCTGCCGGGACCGTTCGCCGCGCACGTCCTGACGTCGGCGGTCCTGCGGTCGGCCGACGCGGACCCCGTTCGGGCCGGGTGGCTCCCCGATCTCGTACGTGCGCTGGGGTGCGGGGACCGCATCGGCGCCGTCGCGTTCGGCACCGGCTCTCTGACGGCCCTGGCGGTGGACGGCGGATACGTGCTCGACGGGACGGCGCCACCCGTGCTGTCCGGTGCGGACGTGGACGTGCTGGTGCTGGCGGCGGTCCAGTGTGACGGGCGCGACGGGCACGCCGGGCGCGACGGGCGCGACGGGGGTGCGGAGCCCGGCGCGGGCGCGCAGCACGGCGGGACGGCGGCGTTCGACCCTGGCATCGGGGCCGGCGTGGAGGCCGGGCGAGGGGCGGTGTCCGGCGGCACTCTCTGGCTGGTCGTCGACGCCGTCGATCTCGTCGTCCGGCCGCACGAGAGCGCCGATCCGACGCGGGCGACCGCCGAGGTCCGGGCGGAAGGCGTACGGGTCCCGGCCGGCCGCGTCCTCGCGGTCGACCCATCGCTGGTCCGGGACCTCGCCGCCGTCGTCCTCGCCGCGGACGCCTGCGGCACCGCGTCCTGGGCGCTGGAGACCGCCGCCGGGCACGCGAAGGTCCGCGAGCAGTTCGGCCGGCCCATCGGGCACTTCCAGGGCGTGAAGCACCTGTGCGCCGACATGCTGGTACGGCTGGAGCAGGCGCGCGCGCTCACCTGGGACGCGGCGCGCGCCGGGCAGGAACCGTCCGGAGTACGGGAGTTGGCGGCCTCCCTCGCGGCCGGTACCGCCCTCGACGCCGCCTGCTCCTGCGCCGAGGACTGTGTCCAGATCCTCGGCGGCATCGGATTCACCTGGGAGCACGACGCCCACCTCTATCTGCGCCGGGCCCTGGTGGCGCGGCAGTTGCTCGGAGCCGGGAGCGGACACCTGCGGCGGGCCGCGCGGCTCGCGCGCGACGGCGTACGGCGGGAACTGCGCCTGGAGCTTCCGCCGGAGGCGGCCGGGTACCGGGCCGAGGCCCGTCAGGTGATCGACCCGGTTCGCGGGCTCGGTCCGGCGGCCGCCCGCCGGTCGCTGGCACCCACCGGATACGCCGCCCCGCATCTGCCTCCGCCGTACGGGCTCGGTGCGGGACCCGTACGACAACTCGCCATACAGCAGGAGTTGGCGGCGGAAGGGGTACGGATCAGCGATCTGGGGATCGCGACCTGGGTCGTACCGTCCCTCATCGCGTACGGGACCGGCCCGCAACAGGAGCGCTATCTGCTGCCCACCCTGCGCGGCAACCTCCTGTGGTGCCAGCTCTTCTCGGAACCGGGCGCCGGATCCGACCTCGCCTCGCTGCGGACCCGCGCCGAGCGCACGGCCGACGGGCGGTGGCGCATCAACGGGCAGAAGGTGTGGACGAGCGCGGCACAGTGGGCCGACCACGGGATCCTCCTCGCCCGGACGGACCCCGCGGCGCCCAAGCACAAGGGGCTCACCTACTTCGTCGTCGACATGAAGAACACGGACGGCATCGACATCCGCCCCCTGAAGGAGATCACCGGGGACTCCCTCTTCAACGAGGTCTGGTTCGACGACGCGCTGCTGCCCGCGGACGCGGTCGTCGGCGAGGTCGACGACGGCTGGCGGGTCGCCCGCAACACGCTCGGCAACGAACGCGTCCACATGGCCGACCAGCTGACCTTCGACACCGGCCTGGAGGCGTTGATACCGGCCGACGTCGACGGCTCCCGGCTCGGAGCGCTGATCGCCGAGGCGCACGCCCTGGCATGCATCACGCTGCGCACCACCCTCCGCCGGGTGTCTGGGGTGGAACCGGGCGCGGGTGCCTCCGTCCGGAAGCTGGTGCAGACCGCACACCAGCAGAAGGTCGCCGAACTCGGACTCGAACTCCTCGGCCCCGAAGGCGCGTTGCGCGAGGGCCCGGGCGAGCGGGCCGTGCACGGATACCTGCTCTCCCGTTGTCTGACCATCGCGGGCGGCACCACTCAGGTCCAGCTCAACGTCGTCGCCGAGCGCATCCTCGGCCTGCCACGGGACTAGGAGAGCGCCACCATGAAGACCTACGTCGTCGGTGTCGGTATGACCAGGTTCGAGAAGCCCGAGACCCGGGAGTGGCAGTACTGGGACATGGTCCGGGAGGCCGGTTCCAACGCTCTCGCCGACGCGGGGATCTCGTACGCCGACGTGGAACAGGTGCCCGTCGGCTACTGCTTCCAGGCTTCCACCGCCGGCCAGCGCGCCGCCTACGAACTCGGCCTGACCGGCGTCCCCGTCTACAACGTGAACAACAACTGCGCCACCGGGGCCAGCGCGTTGATGCTGGCCCGGCAGTTCGTGACGGGCGGGATCTCCGACTGCGTGCTCGCGCTCGGCTTCGAGAAGATGAAGCGCGGGGCGCTCGGATCGGGCGCCGACGGCGGGGACTTCTCGACGTCACCCGTCGCCCGCCACTACGGAATCATGGCCGCCCGGCACGGCTTCGAGATGTCCCCGCCCACCGCGCAGATCTTCGGGGACGCGGCCCGCGAGCACATGGAGCGGTACGGCACGACGGAGGCCCAGCTCGCCGCCGTCGGCGCCAAGAACCACCGCCACTCGGCGCACAACCCGTACGCCCAGTTCCAGGACGTGTACTCCGTCGACGAGATCCTCGCGGCCAAGACCGTGCACCGGCCGCTGACCAGGCTCCAGTGCTCGCCCACCTCGGACGGAGCGGCCGCGGCCGTCGTCGTGTCCGAACGGTTCGCCGAGCGCCACGCGTTGGAGGACAGGGCCGTCGAGATCGTCGCCCAGTCGATGACCACCGACACCGAGGAGTCCTTCGCCTCCGGCTCCTGCATCGACGTCGTCGGGGCGCCGATGTCGCGGGAGGCCGCGCGCCAGGTGTACGAACGCTCCGGACTCGGCATCGAGGACGTGGACGTCGTGGAACTCCACGACTGCTTCTCCGTCAACGAACTGCTGACCTACGAGGCGCTCGGCATGTGCGGGGAAGGGGAGTCGGGCGGACTCGTCGAGTCGGGGGCCACGACGTACGGCGGACGCTGGGTGGTGAACCCCTCGGGCGGCCTGATCTCCAAGGGGCATCCCCTGGGTGCGACCGGAATTGCCCAAGTGGCCGAACTCGTATGGCAGTTGAGGGGAGAGGCCGAAGCGCGTCAGGTGCCGGGGGCGCGGGTCGGGCTCGCCCACAACATCGGGCTGGGCGGCGCGGCGGTGGTCACGCTGTTGCGCGCGGGGACCTGAACGGACACCGGGACTCGGCCTGCCCACCTGCCCGCCTGCTCGCCTGCCCGGCGCCGAGCCGCGCGGGCCGCCGACGGCGGCGGACGGTCCAGGTTCCAGCTCGCCGGCGTGTGGTCCCAGGTCTCGTGACGCACGCTCGGCTGCGCCGAAATCCTGATGCAAGGAGCGTAAGCCGGTTGAGAGCATGACACCCATGCTCCGAGCCGCCGAAGACACCCGGTTATCCGTCCGTATCGCGCCGCCCACCTGGGTGGTGATCGCCCTCGCGTGTGCCGGACAGTTCCTGGTCGTCCTGGACGTGTCCGTCGTCAACGTGGCCCTGCCCTCCATGCGGACCGACCTCGGGCTGAGCGCCCCCGGACTCCAGTGGGTGGTGAACGCCTACTCCATCGCCTTCGCCGGATTCATGCTCCTCGGCGGGCGGGCCGGTGACCTCTACGGGCGCAAGCGGATGTTCCTGGTGGGCCTCGCGCTCTTCACGCTCGCCTCCGCCGCCGGCGGCCTCGCCCAGGAGGGCACCCAACTGCTGCTCGCCCGCGCCGCGCAGGGCCTGGGGGCCGCAGTGCTCGCACCCTCGACCCTGACCATCCTGACGTCGGCCGTCCCCGAGGGCCCCGCACGCGCGCGGGCCATCGCGACCTGGACGGCCGTCGGCGCCGGTGGCGGCGCGGCGGGCGGACTCGTCGGCGGACTGCTGGTCGACGGGCTGTCGTGGAGATGGGTGCTCCTCATCAACGTGCCCGTCGGCGCGATCGTGCTGGCCGGCGCGGCGCACCGGCTGATGGAGAGCCGGGCCGGGGACGGGCGACGGCTCGACCTGCCGGGCGCGCTCCTGGTGACCGCGGGACTGGCGACCCTGGCGTACGGGATCGTGCGGACGGAGGCCGAGGGCTGGACCGCGGCGGCGGCACTCGTACCGCTGTGCGCGGGAGCGGCTCTCATCGGGGTCTTCCTGGCCGTCGAGGCCCGGACCGAGGCGCCGTTGATGCCGCTGAAACTGCTGCGGCTGCGGTCGGTGTCCTCGGCGAACGCGGCAATGTTCGTCTCCGGCTCCGCGATGTTCTGCATGTGGTTCTTCATGACGCTGTACGCGCAGAACGTGCTCGGCTACTCGCCGCTGCGCGCGGGCCTCGCGCTGGTGCCGAGCTCGCTCGCGGTGGTGATCGGCTCGAAGTCGGCGCCGCGCCTCATGCCGGTCGTCGGGGCGCGCAACGTGGCGGTCCTCGGCACGCTCCTGGCCGCGGCCGGCTTCGGCTGGCAGTCGACCATGACGGCGGACGGCCCGTACCTCACGGCCATCATGCTCCCCGGCATCCTGATGATGGCGGGGGCCGGTCTGGCCGCGACACCGCTGGCCGCGATCGCGACCTCGGGTGCGGTGCCGGAGGACGCGGGGGTGGTCTCGGGCCTGGTCAACACCTCACGGGTGATGGGCGGTTCGCTGGGACTCGCGATCATGTTCACGATCGCGTCGGCCCGTACCGGGGGAAGTGCCGCCGGGGACGCGCTGACCGCCGGGTACGCGCTGGCGTTCCGTGTCAGCGGGGTGCTGCTGCTGGCCGGGGCCGTGCTGATGCTCGTCTGGCTGCCGCGGAGAATCTCGCGGCGGTGAGGCAACGAAATCCGATGCTCGCGGACTCCTTCAGACATCTAGGAGGTGCTCATGGGGGATCGGAAGCAGGCTCGGGACGAGGAGTTCCAGAGATTCGTGGTGGGTCGCTGGCCGCGGCTGATGCGTACGGCGTTTCTCCTGACGGGGGAGCAGCACGCCGCCGAGGACCTGGTCCAGACGACGCTGGAGCAGGTGTACGTGGCTTGGCACAGGGTCGGCTCGGCCGACGAACCGGACGCGTACGTACGGCGCGTGATGATCAACGCACACGCTCGCAGACACCGCAGAAGACTCAAGGAGTTCCTCGCGCCGAAGGACGACTCGGGGCTGACGCGCGAGGTCCTCGACAGCGGTGACCCGATCGCCCGCGCCGACGACCGAGGCGCCCTGGTCACCGCGCTCGCCCAACTGCCCCCGCGCCAGCGGCAGGCGGTGGTCCTTCGCTACTGGGAGGACCTGAGCGAGAGCCAGGCGGCCGAGGCGATGGGCTGCTCGGTGGGCGCGGTGAAGAGCAACACGGCCAAGGGGATCGCGAAACTCCGCCTCGTACCGGGCCTGGCGGAGACGGCGACGCAGGGAGGACGGAAGTGATGAGCGCGAACCGGGAGACGAATCACGACATGGCGACGGACACGGACATCGCCTTCCTGCTGGCCGAGGCGGCCGACGAGGTCGAGATCGGTACAGCCCCCTACCAGGCGGTGCTGCGCGGCGGCCGACGCCGCAAGGCGCGCCGCTGGGCGATGGCGGCAACGGCGGCCCTCGTCATCGCGGGTTCCACGGGGACGCTGGCGCTGGCGGGGGGGACGGGCGACGACGGCCAGCGGGTCGCGCCGTCCGTCACCGGGCCGTCGACGCCGGAGCGGCGGCATGTGTACGAGCCGCAGGTGACCACGTTGGCCAGGGCTCGGGACAACGGCAGGGAGTGGAGCGTCGAGATCGCCGTCTGGGGAGCGCCGAGGAACGTGGCGGAGGCGCAGCACCAGCGGCGGGCCAGGATGAACGAGTTCGACCTCACGCCGACGGGCACCGAGGCAGACTCGGACCTCATCGGCGAACGCTGGGTCTTCATCCGCCTGCTCGTCGAGGGCAGGAGTCCGACGACGGTGATGAACGGGCCGGTCGAGAAGAGCGACGGGGACGGGAGCACGGACATCAAGGCCGTTTCGAGGCCGCTGGAGACCGGTCGCTCCGGTGCGGCGGGGGCAGCCGAGCGGCTGGTGATCGGCAAGGTCGATCCGACCACCCGGGAGATCACCTGCACCTGGGACGACGGCACGTCGACGAGGGTGCCGATGGCTCCCGAGGAGACCGATCCCTCCTTTGACGTCAAGCCGATGATCCGCCGGGTCGCGGGTTCCCCGGACGGCTGGTTCGTGTGCCTCGCCCCGGAGGGCAGGAGCTACAGGTCGGTGGTGGTGAGCGCACTGACCTGAGGGGCGAGGTGACCGGAGGCGCGCAGGTTCCGCCAGGCACGAACGGGGCGGGAGGGACGTGCGCCGGCGGCGGCCGCCGACCGGGGGATCACCGGTCGGGGCCCGCTACAGCCACCCCTGCTGGCGGGCCTCCCGCATCGCCTCCATGCGGTTGCGGGTGGCCGTCTTGCCGATGGCGGAGGAGAGGTAGTTGCGGACGGTCGATTCGGAGAGGTGCAGTTTGCCGGCGATGTCGGCGACGGTGGCGCCGTCCACCGAGGCCTTCAGCACGTCGCACTCGCGGGCGGTGAGCGGATTGGGCCCGGCGCTCAGCGCGGCGGCGGCGAGCGCCGGATCGATGACCGTCTCCCCGGTCAGCACCCGCCGGATCGCCTCGGCCAGTTCCTCCACGGGCCCGTCCTTGACCAGGAACCCGGCGGCCCCCGCCTCCATGGCCCGCCGCAGATATCCGGGGCGGCCGAAGGTGGTGAGGATCAGCACGCGGCAGTCGGGCGCCTGCTCGCGCAGTTCGGCGGCGGCGTCCAGCCCGCTCATCCCCGGCAACTCGATGTCCAGCAGGGCCACATCGGGCCGGCTGATCAACGCCGTGTCCACGATCTCGTCGCCCGCGGCCACCTGCGCGACCACCTCGATGTCCGGCTCCATCCCGAGCAGCAGGGCGAGCGCCCCGCGCATCATTCCCTGGTCCTCGGCGAGCAGGACGCGGATGGACTTGGCGGGCCGGTGGTCCTGGGGCATCTCGTTCACGGGGCAAGCGTAAGGCGGACGGGTTCCCCGCCGGTCGTGATGTGCGCGTCGGGAGCCCGCCGGGGCCGCGTCGGGGGCCATTGAAAAAATCGTCCTCGTTCGAGTCCGCGAGTCTTGACGGCCTCGGGCTGCGGGCAAATAATCGCCTCGGAATTCAGGGGTCCCCTTTGTAATTCCTGAGCCGGGTCGATTTTCACAAACGTTCGGCATTTCGACCGGGAATTGGTTCGGTATTTCGATCGAACGTTGTCCGGTATCTCGACCAGGCACCCGCACTGTCCTACCAGGAACGGAAGAGGTGCACCGTGTTGACATCCTCAGCGCCCTCGCGGCGTCTCAGAAGCGCGGCCCTGGCCGTGCTGTCGGTGATGGTCGCCGTCGTCGCGCTCGCGGTGGGCTCGCCGCAGGCCACCGCCGCGGGTTCGCTCCCCTGCGACGTCTACGCCACCGCGGGCACCCCGTGCGTCGCCGCGCACAGTCTCGTCCGAGCGCTGTACACGTCGTACAGCGGCTCGCTCTACCAGGTGCAGCGCGCCTCCGACGGCGCCACCGCGAACATCGGTCTCCTGACCGCGGGCGGGTACGCGAACGCGGCGGCGCAGGACTCCTTCTGTACCGGCACCACCTGCATCATCACGAAGATCTACGACCAGTCCGCGCGCCACAACGACCTCACCGTCGAGGGTGCGGGCGGGGCGGGCGCCGCCGATGTCGGGGCGCCCGCGGACGCGCTGCCGGTGACGGCGGGCGGCCATCAGGTCTACGGCCTGGAGATCTCGGCGGGCATGGGCTACCGGGACAACTCCACCTCGGGCGTGGCCACCAACGGGGCGGCCGAGGGGATGTACATGGTGACCTCCGGAACCCACGTCAACGGCAGCTGCTGCTTCGACTACGGCAACGCCGAGACCAACAACCTGGACACCGGCAACGGCCACATGGACGCGATCAACTTCGGCACCGAGTGCTGGTTCTCGCCCTGCTACGGCCAGGGCCCCTGGGTGCAGGCCGACCTGGAGAACGGCCTGTTCCAATCGGACTCCGGATACAGCAAGAATACGTCGAACACCGGCACGGGTGCGATGCCGTTCGTGACCGCTCTGCTGAAAAACAACGGTCAGGACCATTTCGCGCTGAAATACGGCAACGCCCAATCGGGCAGTCTCACGACCACCTATTCCGGGGGTGAGCCGACCACCAGTGGCTACTCGCCCATGCACCAGGAGGGCGCGATCGTCCTGGGTACCGGCGGAGACAACAGCAACGGCTCCATAGGGTCCTTCTTCGAGGGCGTCATGACCGCCGGCATCCCGACGGACGCCGCCGACAACCTGGTGCAGTCGAACATCGTCTCCGTCGGCTACGGCGGCTCGACCGGGACCACCGGCTCACTGACGGCCGGGTCGGAGATCTCGCTGCGCGCGACCACCTCGTGCTGCACGACCGACTACATCCGCCACCAGGCCAACGCGGCGGTCGTCTCGGCGATCACGTCGAGCAGTTCGGCGCTCGACAAGAGCGACGCGACCTGGATCGTCCGCAGGGGGCTCGCCGACAGTTCCTGCTACTCCTTCGAGTCACGGAACTATCCGGGTGACTTCCTGCGGCACTACAACTACCAGCTCCTCCGGCAACCCATGGTCGGCACGGCGCAGTTCAGGAAGGACGCCACGTTCTGCGCCGGGACCGGGAAGAGCGGAACGGGGACCTCGTTCGCGTCGTACAACTACCCGACGAGATACATCCGGCACTACGACTACAACGTCTACATAGCGAGTAACGGCGGCTCGAACGCCTTCGACAGCGCCACCTCGTGGACGGACGACGTGAGCTGGGCGGTAACGGCTCCCTGGGCGCCGTAGCCCCGACCGGGCGACCACCGAACGCCTCACCGACTCCCTGCTCGGATACGACGGAACCCAAGGGCTGTTTCGCCCTTAGGTTCCGCGGTGGCCGCCGTTCAGATCGACGCCTCCGTCAAGTCGGCTGCCTCCACCGGCAGTTCGGCCCGAACCTCGAAGCCGCCGCGTGGGGTCCGCCCCGCGCTCAGGGAGCCGCCGGCCGTGGCGAGGCGTTCGGTGAGCCCCTTGAGGCCGGTGCCGCCGATCACCGGCTCGGGGTCGGCCGGGGAGGCGGCGGCGCCGTTGTCCGAGACGGTCAGACGGACCAGGTCCGGGGTGCCGTCGACGGTGATCTCGCAGCGGGTCGCGTCACTGTGGCGTACGACGTTGGTGACAGCCTCGCGGAGCACCCAGCCGAGCAGGGCCTCGGTCTGCGGGCCCAGCGGCGGCCCCGACTGCCGGACGACCGGCTCCACCCGCGCCGCGGACAGCGCCGAGCGGGCGCGGTCCAGCTCCGTGGCGAGGCTGCCCTCGCGATACCCGGTGACCGCCTCGCGGATCTCCGTCAGGGCCTGCCTGCCGACCGACTCGATGTCCGTGACCTGGACGAGCGCCGCGTCCATGTCGCGCGGGGCCAGCCTGCGGGCCGCCTCCGACTTCACCACGATGACCGAGAGCGTGTGCCCGAGCAGGTCGTGCAGGTCACGGGAGAAGCGCATCCGCTCCTTCTCGACCGCCCGGCGCGCCAACTCCTCGCGGGCCTCGCGCAGTTCACGTACCGCCTCGGAGAGGGAGAGGATCGCGGCCGTCACCATCGTGGACAGGAAGGTGCCGTAGGCGATGTTCAACGCGTCCCAGCCCGCCCGGACGGCGGAGACCGCCGCGGCGAGTGCCGTCAGGCCGAGGCCGATCTGCCCGAGCCAGGGGCCGCGCGTCACCGCCCCGGTGGCCAGCCCGAGCAGCGGGAAGAAGTACAGCCAGCTTCCGCCGTACCCGACGGCCAGCGCGCAGGTGATCACGCCCATCAGGACGAGTGCCACCCGGGTCGAGCGTGCCTCCCGCTTCGTCCTCACGAACGCGCGGAACGTGACGTAGATGTACAGGGAGTTGAAGACGAACAGGCCGAGGCCACCGATCCAGGGCTGCGGTGTCCTGCCCTGGAGGAGGTTGGAGAAGGAGCCCATCCCCAGCAGCAGCCACGGCAGCAGCGCGAAGCCCGTCGGCGGCGGTCCCGGGTTCTCCGGCATCTCGCCGCCGTTCTTGCGCGCGGCCCGCTGCTCGGCCTTGAACCGCTGCATGTCGGCCTTCCAGCGGATCCGCTCGGCCCGCCACCCGCGGACCTGGCAGCCGATGCTTCTCATCAAGGGCATGTCCAGCTCCCCGTTCAGACGGTTCGGGCGGATCGACGGTACGAGACCACAGCGTACGAACCGAACACCACTAGCCAGGCGGTCAGCACCGCCACCGCTCCCATGTCCGGCGCCCTGCCCTCGGTGACCGACACACCGAGCTGCGCGAAGCGGTTCGTGGGCGTGTACGCGGATACCGAGCGCAGCCAGCCGGGGAAGAGGGCGAGCGGGAACCACAGGCCGCCGACCACGGCGAGCCCCAGATTGCACACCATGTTCGCGACGCCCGTGGTCTGCGCGGTCATCCGGTAGCCGTTGCCGAGACCCAGCAGGGTGAAGGGGACCGAGCCCAGCCACAGCAGCACGGCCGTCGCGGCCCACTGCCAGGCCTCCAGCCGTACGCCGTTGACCAGGCCGCCGGCCGCCAGCACCGTGACGATCGCGGGCAGCACGGTCACCGAACCGGTCAGCGCCCGCCCGAGCACCACCTCGCGCGGAGTCATCGGTGTCACCCGCAGTTGCCGCAGCCAGCCGGTCACCTTGTCCTCGGCGACCCCGCCGCCGGTGTTCAGCGCCGACCCCACCGCGCCGTACGCGGCCATGCCGACCATCGACGCCGTCCTCCACTGCCCGTCGTCGCCACCGCCGAGGTTGGTGAACAGCAGATACATCATCACCGGCATCGCGACACCGCCGATCACGAAGCCGGTGTCGCGCAGCGTCCGGCGCACTTCGAGCCGCAGATAGTCGAACATCACACCTTCTCCTGAGCGCGCGAGCTGCGTGCGGTGAGCGCCATGAACGCGTCTTCCAAGGACGCGGGGACGACCTCCAGGCCGCGTATCGCATCCCGTTCGGCCAGCGCGACCACCGTCGCGTCCGAGTCGTCCGTACGCAGCCGGGCGCGCTCCCCGCGCACCTCCACCGCCACCACACCGGGCAGCAGCGCCAGGCCCTCCGCCCCGCGCCCCGCCAGGTCGAAGGAGACCAGATTGCCGCCCGCCGACCGCTTGAGCTCCTCGCCCGTCCCGTTCGCGACGATCCGCCCCCGGTCGATGACGACGATCCGGTCGGCGTGCGCGTCGGCCTCCTCCAGATAGTGCGTGGAGAAGAGCACGGTGTGGCCGCGCCGGGCGTAGGCCCGCATCGACTCCCAGAACGCGTGCCGTGCCTCCACGTCGAGCGCGGCGGTCGGCTCGTCGAGGACGATCAGCGCGGGGTTCCCGGCGAGGGCCACGGCGAACCGCACCCGCTGCGCCTGTCCGCCGGACAGCCGGTCCACGCGCCGCCCGGCCAGCTCCGGGATGCCCGCGAGCCGCAGCGCCTCGGCCACCGGCAGCGGGGCGGGATAGCGTCCCGCCACGAAGGAGACCAGTTCCTGGACGGTGACCCGCGGCACCGGCCGGGTGTCCTGGAGCATCGCGCCGACCCGTCCGGCGCGCACCGATTCCTCCGGACGGCCGCCGAAGAGCGCGACCGAGCCCTCGTCCGGCTCGTCCAGACCGAGCAGCAGCGAGATCGCCGTCGACTTGCCGGCGCCGTTGCGGCCCAGCAGCGCCACCGTCTCGCCGCAGGCGACGTCGAGGTCGAGACCGGCCGCGGCGCGCACGTCGTCGCCGAAGGTCTTGACCACGCCTCTGAAGGACACGGCCGGGGGCGTCCCCGTAGTCCGTGTCCCCGCCGACGTTTCCGCCGTCGTCCCCGCGGTGTCCCCCGTGGCCGTCCCCGTCGTCCCCGTCGTCCGTGTCATGGAATCGACGCTAGACGTCCGGGGCCGTGCCCCGGCAGAGGCACTTGTCGGCGATCCGCCGGGACAAATGTCACGGCCGCCCACCGCCGCACGTTCGCGGCACGTTCCCGCGAAGGAGCGCCGTGACGGCTTGATCTGACATGGCGTCAGTAGTCTTCACAAGTAATGGGCGCTGGGCTATACAAGGGGTCGCCGGACTGGAACGCGTTCTAGAACGAGCGGGTTCCACGGCCCAGTGTCGACCTCGGTGCGGCCGACGGTGCGGACGGCCGCACCGAGGTCTTTCGCGCAGTCGAGTCAGGAGCCACATGCCCATTGACGCCGCCAAGGCCGTCGCAGCGGAACCGCGGACCGGAGAGATCTCCTGGACCTCCAAGGACGTCCAGCTCTACCACCTGGGCCTGGGCGCGGGCGTGCCAGCGACCGACCCCGACGAGCTGCGCTACACCCTCGAATCCAGGCTGCACGTCCTGCCGAGCTTCGCCACCGTCGCGGGCGCCGGTTCGCCGGGCGTGATCAGCGGCCTCTCCATGCCCGGCGTCGACGTGGACCTCGCCCGCGTCCTGCACGGCGGCCAGACCGTCCGGCTGCACCGCCCGATCCCCACCGAGGGCACCGCGACCGCCACCGGGCGCATCGCCGCGGTCTACGACAAGGGCAAGGCCGCCGTCCTCGTCATGCGCACCGAAGTGGCGGACGCCGAGGGCCCGTTGTGGACGAACGACGCCCAGATCTTCGTACGGGGCGAAGGCGGCTGGGGCGGCGACCGCGGCCCCGGCACCCGCCTCGAAGCGCCGACGGGACCACCGGACAGAACCGTGGAACGCCCGATCCGCGAGGACCAGGCCCTGCTCTACCGCCTGTCCGGGGACCGGAACCCGCTGCACGCCGACCCCGAGTTCGCCAAGCTCGCCGGATTCGACCGGCCCATCCTGCACGGACTGTGCACGTACGGCATGACGCTCAAGGCCGTCGTCGACACCCTGCTCGGCGGCGATGTGACCCGCGTCCGCTCGTACACCACCCGCTTCGCCGGAGTCGTCTACCCCGGCGAGACCCTGCGCATCCGGATGTGGCTGCGGGACGGCGGGGTCCAGGTGGCGGTGAGCGCGGTCGAACGGGACGACGCGCCGGTCCTCGCCGACACCGTCGTCGATCACGTCTGACACTCGCACGAACCGTCCTGAGGGGAGCCGCACCATGCGCGCAGCCGTACAGCACGAGATAGGCCAGGACAAACTCGAAGTCCTCGACGACGTCGAGGCGGTGGGCTTCGGACCAGGCAAGGTGCGCATCCGGGTGCGGGCCACCGGGCTGTGCCATTCGGACCTGTCCGCGATGAACGGCGTCCTGCCGCAGCCCGCGCCGTTCGTACCCGGACACGAGGGCGCCGGCGAGATCACCGAGGTCGGCGAGGGCGTCACCCATGTGAAGCCCGGTGACCGGGTCGTCATCTGCTGGCTCCCGGCCTGCGGCGCCTGTCCCGCCTGCAAGCGTGGCCAGACCGAACTGTGCCTGGCCGGATTCATGAACGCGGGCACCCCCAACTTCAGGCGTCCCGGCGGTGACGTCTTCGGCTTCGCCGGCACCGGCACCTTCGCCGAGGAGGTGGTCGTGGCCGCGGGCTGCGCGGTCCCCATTCCCGACGACGTGCCCTTCGACATCGCCGCGCTGATCGGATGCGGCGTCACCACCGGACTCGGCGCCGCCCTCAACACCGCCGACGTGGAAGCCGGTTCATCGGTCGCGGTCATCGGCTGCGGAGGCGTCGGCATCTCCGCGATCCAGGGTGCCCGGCTCAAGGGGGCCGCCGAGATCGTCGCCGTCGACCCGGTCGCCTCGCGCCGGGAGGCGGCGCTCGGCTTCGGCGCCACCAGGGCCGTCTCGCCCGACGGACTCGCCGACGCCAAGCAGTCGGTGACCGGGGGAGAGGGCTTCGACTACGTCTTCGAGGTCGTCGGCAGGTCCGCGACCGCACGCACCGCCTACGACCACACCCGACGCGGCGGCACCCTCGTCGTCGTCGGAGCCGGTGCCATGGACGACTTCCTCCAGCTCAACATGTTCGAGCTGTTCTTCGACGAGAAGCGCATCCTGCCCTCCATGTACGGCGGCGGGGACGTCCTTCGCTCCTACGAGCGCACGATCGCCCTGTGGCGCGCCGGCCGCATCGACCTCGCGGGCCTGATCACCCACCGGGTGCCGCTCGCCGAGATCAACGAGGCGCTGGACCAGATGCGTTCGGGCACCGCGCTGCGGACGTGCATCGAGATCTGACCCGCGCGACCGCCCAGGATTCCCGCTGCCGCCGGGGGTTCCTGTCCCCGCCGACCGCCACGACCAGGGCTGAGGACCTCCACGACAACCGTTAAGGACCCTGATGTCACTGCCACTTGAAGGGCTCACCGCGATCGTCACCGGCGCGGGGCGCGGGCTCGGCCGGGCCGAGGCGCTGGAACTCGGCCGGCTGGGCGCGGCCGTCGTCGTCAACGACTACGGGCAGCCCGGACGGGACGGCTCGGGCGTGGCCTCGGCCACCCCCGCCGAGGAGGTCGCCGCCGAGATCCGTACGGCGGGCGGTCGGGCGGTCGCCCACACCGGGGACGTCGCCGACCACGAACAGGCCCGCGAACTCGTCGGGTCGGCGGTCGCCGAGTTCGGGAAACTGGACGTCCTCGTCAACAACGCGGGCATCCTCCGTGACCGGATGGTCTTCTCGATGACCGAGGACGAGTGGGACTCGGTCATCCGGGTGCACCTCAAGGGCCACTTCAACACCACCCACTTCGCGTCCGCGCACTGGCGGGCCCGCTCCAAGGCCGCCGACGGGCCCGTCTACGGACGCATCGTGAACACCTCCTCGGAGGCGTTCCTCGCCGGATCCGCCGGCCAGCCCAACTACGCGGCCGCGAAAGGCGGGATCGTCGGTCTGACCACCTCGACGGCGCTGGCGCTCGCCAAGTACGGCGTCACGGCGAACGTCATCTGCCCGCGCGCCCGGACCCGTATGACGGAGGACGTCTTCGCCGGATTCGGACTGCCCGACGACGGCCTCGACCCGCTGGCACCCGAGCATGTCGCCCCGCTCGTCGGCTACTTGGCCTCACCCGCCGCCGCACACGTCAACGGCCAGCTCCTCGTCGTGCACGGTGGCATGGTCGCGGTCGTCGAACGGCCGCGGGTGGCCGCCAAGTTCGACAGCAAGCAGGACACGTTCAGCCACGACGAACTCGACGCCCTGCTCACCCCGTACTACGCGGACCGGCCGAGCGGCGAGACGTTCGCCGCGGCGGAGGTACTGGGGCTCAAGCGGGACCGGGCGGGCTCTCCCCGCTGAGCGGTCGGCCGTCGGTGGACAGGGGAGGGGCGCCGGAGCTGCGGCAGACAGTGCCGGAGGAAGAGCTCGGCGAGTGCCCGACACGGATACGGCCCCGCTCGCCAAGTGGTGCGAGCGGGGCCGTATGCCGGTTCGGCGTGCCTTGGGGTCCGTCCGGCCGTCGTGTGTGTCGGCCGTGCCGTCCTTGGGCGTCGTGCCTGTTGTTCGTATCGTTTCGTTCCTTGTCGGGCGATGTCCTGCCCGACGTGTCGTCCCGCGCCCCTCAGGCCTTCATGGCCGACTGGCCGGACGGCTTGCGGTGGCGGCCCTGGGGGGTCGCCTCGTCGTCGTGGCCGGAGATCGGACCGCGGTGTCTGCCGTGGCCTTCGGGCCGGGTCGCCGACGTCTCGTGGACGTCCGTGCCCGGTGCTTCCATGGTGCTGAAGTCGTTCATTGAAGTGTTCACCCCGTATGCAAGATCCTTCTTTACAGCCGGGGGATTCTAACGTGCGGTCATCGAGCGGGAGTCGGAGGGTGACGTTTCTTCACTCACTCCGCCCCTTTCCTCCCTGTCCGTGCGGGATGCCGCACCCGCACCCGCACTCCCGGCGGGCGGGGCGGCCTCGTCCCGTGACACCGGACCGGCCTGCCGCAGCGGACCGGTGCCGGCGCCGGCCGGACCGGCGTTGGTCGGACCCACGTTGGCCGGACCAACGCCGGCCGGACCCGCGTGGAGAGCCCGGCGGGCGGGCTGCGGGGTCCGGGGACCGGTGTCCTCCTGGAACGCCGCGGGCGCCTGCGATACGGCGGCGAGCGCCGAGGCCGGTTCGGCCTCGAACCCCGGACGGCTCACCGCGGTCCGCAGGGCCACCTGGCCCCTGAACTCCCCGAAGGCCGAAGGCGCGTTCCCGTTCCCGATCCCGTTGCCGCCCCCGAGACCCGTGTCGGCCGGGAGTGTTCGGTCCGCCCTGACGCCGAGGCTCATGCCGGGTGGGGGTGTTTCGGCGACCTTGGTCCAGAGGTTGGGCTCGGTCGTGGGTGTTCCGGCGACCTTGGCCCAGGGGTTCGGCTCGGTCGTGGGTGCTTCGACGGCTCTGGTCCAGAAGTGCTCCGCGGGAGGCAGCGGTTCGGCGGGCGCGGAGCCGGGGCGTGCGGCGGCCGGGAGCCGCCGGCCGGTCCCGTGACCGGGGCCGGCGACGGCGGGGAGGGGTTCGGTGGCCCTGTGGCCGGGGCCGGCGACGGCGGGGAGGGGTTCGGCGGTCCGGGAGCCGTGGCCCGTGACGGGCGTGAGCGGCCCGGCGGGCGCGATCCTGTCGGAGTCGGAGTCGGCACTGGCAGCAGCACCGGCGCCTGAACCGGCAACGGCTGCGGCTGCGGTTTCGGCGTCGGCAGCCGCACCGCCACCGATTCTCATGACCGGCGGAAGCGGTTCGGTCGTTTCGACGCGGACGGTCATGCCGCCCGGGAGCGTTCCGTCGGCCCTGGATCTGAGGCTCATGCCGGGTGGGGGTGTTTCGGCGACCTTGGTCCAGAGGCCGGGCTCGGTCGCGGATGTCTCGGTGCCCCTGGTCCGGAGCCTCGGCTCGGTCATGGGTGTTTCGGACACCCTGGTCCAGCGGTTCAGCTGGGGCGGGACCGGTGCGGACGTCTCGGCTGCGGCGCTCTCGGGGGCGGGTCGGGTGTCGGGGCGGAGCGGTTCGGTCTTCCCGGTGGTGAGCCGTACGGCGGGCGGGAGCGCCCCGGCCGGCCCGCCGCCGGGGTTCGCATCGGCCCGCCACGCCTCGGCGGGTACGGTCCTGGCGGTGAGGCTCGTCACCGTCGACAGCGTCTCCGGGCCCTCGGGAGCGTGGCCCGCACCGGCGTACGACGCCCCGGCGCCGTCGGCGGCGCGGATCGCTTCGCCCCTCGGGGCGCGAACGGCGTGCGTGCTCAGGGTCGGATGGACCGGAGCCGTCCGGGACGGGCCGGCTCCTGTGGCCGGGTGGGGCGAACCGGTCGGCCGGTCGGTCTTCAGGGGCGCCTGCTGGAGTGGGACCGGGCGCGGCGCGGGGCGTGCCGGGGGAGCCGGATCCCCCGTGTCCGGCTCCCCCGCCCCCTCGGGTGCCCCCAGCCGTGCGACACCGCACGGGACGACCCCCGTGGCGTACGGCAGCCGGAGCACCCCCTCCGGGGTCCACAGACCGGTGCCGGGCAACCAGCCCTCGGGCGCCGGGCGATGGTGGATCCGGCGCTCGGACGGGCGCCACAGGCCCACCCAGGTGCCGCCCGGTCCGTCGACGCGCAGGGCGACGCCGCAGGACTCCGGCATCAGCACCTGGCCGGGCTGGATCGCGAACGGGGTGATCGAACAGCCCGTCGCGGTCAGACAGTCCGGGAAGCGGACGGGCAGGGCACTGCCGAGGACGCCCCAGCCGAGCCGGTCCCGTCCGGGGGACGGCGCGTCGGAACGGATGAGCAGAAGTCCGCTGTCCGCGTCCGCGAGGAGGAGCCGGTCGTTGCTGTGCTCCGCGATCTGGAGAAGCGGCGACACCTCTCCGCCGCGCTCCAGGTCGACGACCACGGTCTTGGTGCGGCCGTTCTGGAAGCGGTCCAGCGCGAGCAGGCGTCCGGTGTGGTCCAGCCACACCCCTCCCGAGCAGTGGCCCGGCACCTCGGCCAGATGCTCGGGGCCGAACGCGCCGCCCGCCACCAGCCACACGGCCGTCGAACCCCGGCCCACCGCCAGGGCGTACGCGCGTTCCCCGTCCGGCGCGGGCGGCAGCAGCCGCAGCACGGTGCCGACGTCGGGACACTCCACCGCACCGAGCGGGAGCTCGCCGGTGCCCGGCCCGGTCGGGTAGAGGAGGGAGAAGGCGTGGCGTCCGTCGTCCGCGCGATGGATCAGCACCCTGCCGTCGGTCAGCGGCAGCACTTCGGTGCCGGGCTCCTCCGGCTGCGGGCCGGGCAACGGAACGGCGTACGGCTCGGGGCCGTCCAGCGTCCAGCGCTCCGGGTACCAGGACTCACCGTCGCGGGCGAGCCGTGCCCCGTAGGTGCCGTCGGCCGTGATCACGCAGACGGGACGGGCGGCCCACCGACTCGCGTCGTCACCGCACTCCGCGCCGTTCTCGCGCTCGCTCTGCATCACGGGTCTTGTCGCACCGGCCGTCATCGTTCGGTCACCTCCGGCGACGAAGGTAGTTTTCGCACGCACAGACGGGGAAGCGACGGGCTGCTGCTTCACACATAAGGGTGGCCATGTCGGGATTCGCCTGAGGGAACGGGGCGGATGTGCTGAACGATGGTGGGGAGAGGGGGCCGGGGCGACGGGAACCGCGTTCCGCCCGCCGCCCGAGGACCGGCCCCGTGGCCCGCGACCGGTCGGACAGGGACGTAAGGCAGGTAGCCTTTCCCCGTGCCCCGTCTGTCTGAAGTCATCGCCGCGCTCGACGCCCTCTGGCCTCCGGAGCGGGCCGAGGGGTGGGACGCGGTCGGCACCGTCTGCGGCGACCCCGACCAGGACGTCACGCGCGTTCTGTTCGCCGTCGACCCCGTCCAGGACATCGTCGACGAGGCGGTGAAGCTGGACGCCGACCTGCTCGTCACCCACCATCCGCTCTATCTGCGCGGTACGACGACCGTCGCGGCCGGCACGTTCAAGGGCCGTGTCGTGCACACGCTCATCAAGAACGACATCGCGCTGCACGTCGCCCACACCAACGCCGACCGCGCCGATCCGGGAGTCAGCGACGCCCTGGCCGGTGCGCTGGACCTGCGGGTCGTAGGACCGCTCGTGCCGGACCCCACCGACCCCGAGGGCCGCCGTGGCCTCGGGCGCGTCTGTGAACTGGACCACCCGCTGACCTTGCGCGAGCTCGCCGCGCGGGTCGCCGAGCGGCTGCCCGCCACCGCGCAGGGCATCCGCGTCGCGGGCGACCCCGAGACGCTGGTGCGGACCGTCGCGGTCAGCGGCGGCTCCGGGGACAGCCTCTTCGACGACGTGCGCGCCGCCGGCGTGGACGCCTTCCTCACCGCGGACCTGCGGCACCACCCGGTGTCGGAGGTCATGGCGGATCACACCCACAGTCCTCTCGCGCTGCTCGACGCGGCGCACTGGGCCACCGAGTGGCCCTGGTGCGAGCTGGCCGCCGCCCAGCTCGACGAGATCTCCGACCGGAAGGGATGGGGACTGCGCGTCCACGTCTCCCGGACGGTCACCGACCCCTGGACCGCCCACGCGGCCTCACACACCGACACATCAGGAGCCCCCAACTGAACGCCGCGCCCGCCGACCAGATCCGACTTCTCGACGTCCAGACCCTCGACGCCCGCCTGCAGCAGCTCGCGCACAAGCGGAGGTCGCTGCCCGAGCACGCCGAGATCGAGTCGCTGAACAAGGACCTCACCCAGCTGCGCGACCTGCTCGTCGCCGCGCAGACCGAGGAGAGCGACTGCGCCCGCGAGCAGACCAAGGCCGAGCAGGACGTCGACCAGGTGCGTCAGCGCGCCGTCCGCGACCAGCAGCGCCTCGACTCGGGTGCCGTCACCTCCCCCAAGGACCTGGAGAACCTCCAGCGAGAGATCGTCTCCCTCGCCAAGCGGCAGGGCGACCTGGAGGACGTCGTCCTCGAGGTCATGGAGCGCCGAGAGTCCGCGCAGGAGCGGGTCGCCGAGCTGACCGAGCGTGACGCCTCCGTCCAGGCGAAGATCGACGACGCGACCGGGCGCCGTGACGCCGCCTTCGAGGACTTCGACGGCGAGGCGGCCACGGTCACCAAGGAGCGCGAGGTCATCGCCGCCTCGGTGCCCGCCGATCTCCTCAAGCTGTACACCAAGCTGCGTGACCAGCAGGGTGGCGTCGGCGCCGCCCGGCTCTACCAGCGCCGCTGCGAGGGCTGCCGCCTGGAGCTCAACATCACCGAGGTGAACGACGTGAAGGCGGCCTCCCCCGACACCGTGCTGCGCTGCGAGAACTGCCACCGCATCCTCGTGCGTACGTCCGAGTCCGGCCTGTAGGGAGTCCGGCGCGTGCGGGAGTTCATCGTCGAGGCGGACGGGGGTTCCCGGGGAAACCCGGGGCCCGCGGGCTACGGCTCCGTGGTCATCGACGCGGCCACCGGGGAGACGCTGGCGGAGCGCGCCGAGTACATCGGCGTCGCCACCAACAACGTCGCCGAGTACCGGGGCCTGGTCGCCGGCCTTGAGGCGGCCCGCGACCTCGACGCGACCGCACGGGTCAGGGTCCGGATGGACTCCAAGCTCGTCGTCGAGCAGATGTCCGGGCGCTGGAAGATCAAGCACCCGGACATGAAGCCCCTGGCGGCGCGGGCGGCCCGGATTCTCCCGCCGTCCCAGGTCACCTACGAGTGGATGCCGCGCGAGCGCAACAAGCACGCGGACCGGCTGGCCAACGAGGCGATGGACGCCGGCAAGCGAGGCGAGGCGTGGTCGCCGTCGGCGTCGACGGCGGAACTGGACGCGCGGGCGGCGCGGTTCGCGACCCCCGAGCCGACGGGCCCGCCCGGCGACGCTGCAGAGGGCGCGGCAAAGGCCCGAGCGGCCCTGAAAGAAACCCGCGGCGAAACGCCCGGTGAGGGGCGCGGGGAACTGCGCGACCAGCCCGCGACGGGCGGCAGTCGGCCGGCGGCCACGGGTGGCACCCCGTCTCCCGGGGGCGAAGCCGGCAAGGCGGTTGCAGGCCCAGGACACGTCGGCCGAGCCGGAAAGGCGGGCGACGATCAGCGGGCTGCGAGAAACGTGGCCGCCACCCCGACCACCACGCCGGCCGCAGGCTGGAGCGCCGCACCCGACATGGGCGCCCCCGCCACCTTCGTCCTGCTGCGGCACGGTGAGACCCCGCTGACCCCGCAGAAGCGGTTCTCGGGCAGCGGCGGCAGCGATCCGTCCCTGTCCGACGTCGGCCGAGAGCAGGCGGAGCGGGTCGCCGCCGCGCTGGCGGCGCGCGGCACCATCCAGGCCGTCGTGGCCTCTCCGCTGGCCCGGACCCGGCAGACCGCGGGAGCCGTCGCCGCCCGGCTCGGCCTCGACGTCGTCATCGAGGACGGCCTGCGCGAGACGGACTTCGGCGCCTGGGAGGGGCTGACCTTCGGCGAGGTGCGCGAACGCCACCCCGACGACCTGAACGCCTGGCTCGCCTCACCGGACGCCGAACCGACCGGCGGCGGCGAGAGCTTCGCCGCGACGGCGCACCGCATGGCGGCCACCCGCGACAAGCTGATCGCCTCCTACGCGGGCCGCACGGTCCTGCTCGTCACGCACGTCACCCCGATCAAGACCCTCGTACGACTGGCCCTCGGCGCCCCGCCGGAGTCCCTGTTCCGGATGGAACTGTCGGCGGCGTCCCTCTCGGCGGTGGCGTACTACGCGGACGGCAACGCGAGCGTCCGGCTGTTCAACGACACCTCACATCTGCGCTGAGCGGGACGCGGGCCGGCCGCGCCGCGCGGCGCGGCCGCGAAGGATCCCGGCGGTCTCCCGGTCCGCCGGGAGGAACGCCTCCAGATGGAGCTCGGCGAGCGTGACGTCCACCGCGGTCGCGAACGACGTGAGCGTGGTGAGCAGTCTCAACTCGCCCTCCGGGCACCGCAGTCGCAGCGGCACGGCGAAGCCGAGATAGTCCGCGCCGGGCTCACTCGCCGGTACGTACTCCGTCAACTCAGCCACCAGCCGGTCGAGTTGCGGATCGGGGCTGCGCAGGGACCGGGCCCGCAGGTTCTCCACGATGTGCTGCCCCCAGGCGTCCAGGTTCACCACCCGCGACGCCATCCCGCGCGGATGCAGCGCCAGCCGCAGGACGTTCACCGGCGGTTCCAGCAGCTCGGGAGCGGCCCCCTCGGTCAGGACGTCGAACGCCGCGTTGGCCGCGACGAGTTCACCACGGGGTCCCGCCACCACCGCCGGATACGGCAGATGCCCTTCGAGGATGCTGTCCAGCGCCTCCCGTACGGGCTTCAGCGCGGCCGCGTCGAGCGCCGACTCGGTGAACGCGGGCGCGTAACCGGCCGCCAGGAGCAGCGCGTTGCGCTCCCGCAGGGTCAGTCCCAGCGACTCGGCGAGCCTGATCACGATCTCTCTGCCGGGCACCGAACGCCCGCGCTCGATGAAACTGACGTACCGCTGTGTCGTGCCCGCGCGGGAGGCGAGCTCCAACTGGCTCACCCGGCGCGCGTGCCGCCAGCGGAGCAGCTCCCGGGCGAAGGGCGGGGGTTCGGTGGAGATGCCGGTCGTCATGCGATCAGTTGTACGTCACGGGTACGGCACCGGCACGGGAGTACTCGTCATACCTTGCCGGGAATTGAGCGGGGAACCCGTTCCGAAAGGTGGTCGTCCGGGTGAACTGAGCGAAGGTGAACTGAGCGAGCCTGGGTTGAACGAGGGTGGGCTGAGCGGCGGTGGGCGGTGGGCTGAGCGGCGGTAGGCCGTGGCTAACGGCGCAGCGCCGACGCCTCGCGCGCCAGGGCCTCCACCCGGCGCCAGTCCCGCGCGGCGATCGCGTCGGCCGGAAGCATCCAACTGCCCCCCACGCAGCCCACGTTGGAGAGCGCGAGATAGTCCGGCGCGCAATCGGGGCCGATGCCTCCCGTCGGGCAGAACCGCGCCTCGGGGAGCGGCCCCGCCAGTGACTTCAAGTATGCCGTGCCGCCGGCCGCCTGCGCGGGGAAGAACTTCATCTCGCGCACCCCCCGCTCCAGCAGCGCCACCACCTCCGAGGTGGTGGACACCCCCGGCAGGAACGGCACCCCGGACGCCTTCATCGCGTCGAGGAGTACGTCCGTCCAGCCGGGGCTGACCAGGAAGCGGGCGCCCGCCGCCACCGACTCGGCCACGTGTTCCGGCGTCAGGACCGTGCCCGCGCCCACCACCGCGTCCGGCACCGCGTCCGCGATGGCCCGGATCGCGCCGAGCGCCGCCGGGGTCCGCAGGGTCACCTCGATCACCGGCAGTCCACCGGCGACCAGCGCCCGCGCCAGCGGCACGGCGTCAGCGGCGTCCTCGACCACGACGACGGGGACGACGGGCGCGAGATCCAGGACGGAGGCATGCGGAGACGGGGGCGATGACGAAGCCATGCCCACATCCTGCCCGTGGTGTTCAGCATGCGCAAAGGTCGTTGCGCATGTTGCAACGGCAATGCCGGGGAAGCGGATTGCCGCTCAGTGGATCTCCCGCACCACCACGTCGAGCGCCCACGGCCTGCCGGCCTTGCCGGGCGCTTCGGCCTCCACCGTGTATCCGAGGTCCCGCAGCGCCTCCACCAGCTCCGCCGGGTTCTTCGGCGCCGCACTCGCGGTGAGCAGGCTGCGGACGATCTTGCCCTTCGTCGCCTTGTTGAAGTGGCTGACGACGGAACGCTTCTCGACCCCGTTCACCGTCTGCGCGTGCAGCACCCGTACGGTCGCCGTCCGTTCCGCGACCTCGCCCTTGGGCTTCCACGCCGCCGTGTACGCCGAGGAGCGCAGGTCCAGCACGAGCCCGTCGCCCGCGGCCTCGGGGAGCGCGTCGGCCATCGGCGTACGCCAGTGCGCGCCCAGCGCCCCGAGGCCCGGCAGCTTCACGCCCATGGAGCAGCGGTACGAGGGGATCCGGTCGGTCACCCGTACCGCGCCCCACAGCCCGGAGAAGACAAGCAGCGAACGGCCCGCGCGTCGCTTGGCGGGGGTGTCCAGCGAGGCCAGGTCCAGGGCGTCGTACAGGACCCCCGTGTAGATCTCCCCGGCCGGGCGGGCACCGGCGGTCCGCAGTTCCGTGTTCTTCGTGATCTCGCCGCGCAGGCCCTCGCTCAGTCCGAGGACCTCACGCGCCTTCTCCTCGTCGGCCACGCACAGCTCGACCAGCTCGTCGAGGACCGCCCGGCGCGCCTCCGTGAGACCCGGCAGGGACAGCGACTCCGGCTTGAGCGCGGTTCCCCGGCCGGAGGGTGCCTTGCCTTCGGAGGGCGGCAGCAGCACGAGCACGGTTGGTTCTCCTCACGGTGGATATGGCCCGGCGCCAGCCTACGGGGTACGACCGGGCCGCCTCCGCCACCCGGTCCTGCCCCCTCACCCGGACCCGCGGGCCCCGTCGGGGGGACCTTGAGTCTGGCCCCGTCCGGTCCTTGAGTCTGGCCCCGTCCGGTCCTTGAGTCTGGCCCCGTCCGGTCCTTGAGTCTGGCCCCGTCCGGTCCTTGAGCCGGGCCCCGTTCGGACCCTGAGCCTGGCCCCGTCCGGGCATCCGCCGGGTCCCCCTCGGTGACCCCTCGGAGGGTCGCCCGGCCCCCCGCCAGGGGGACCCGTTGGGGGCCTGCCCCGCCGGGCCCGCCGGGACCGGCCGGCCGCCGTGCCCGGCGGTATCGGCAGCCCCCGGCACGCCCGCCGGGCGTGTTCAATGGTCGCCCCCGGCCGCCCCGCTCGGCGTGCTCAACCGTTGACCCCGGCCTACGCTCGACCCATGCCTCGCCGTCACGTCCGCGTCACCGGTGCCCCGGAGGCCCCGCTGCGAGCCGCCCTCGGCGCGTTGCGGGTCGCGCTCGGTGTGCCCGGGAGCTTCCCCGCCGAGGTCCTCGCGGAGGCCGGGCGGCCACCCCGCCTGCCCTCGGACGACGCGACGGACATCCCCCTCTTCACCATCGACCCGCCGACGTCCGACGACCTCGACCAGGCGATGCACCTGTCACGCCGCGAGAGGGGCGGCTACCGCGTCCAGTACGCCATCGCCGACGTCGCAGCCTTCGTGACGCCCGGCGGAGCCCTGGACGCCGAGGCGCACCGGCGCGTGACGACCCTCTATTTCCCGGACGGCAAGGTCCCCGTCCACCCGCCCCAGCTCTCGGAGGGCACCGCGAGCCTCCTCCCGGACCAGACCTGTCCGGCCGTCCTGTGGACGATCGACCTCGACCCGGACGGCCGTACGGAGACGACCGGCGTCCGCCGCGCCCTGGTCCGCAGCCGAGCGAAGCTGGACTACGCGGGGGTGCAGGGGCAGATCGACGCGGGCACGGCGGAGGAACCGCTCGCCCTGCTCAAGGTCATCGGCGAACTGCGCGAGGCCCTGGAGGTCGAACGCGGCGGCATCTCGCTCAACGTGCCCGAGCAGGAGATCGTCGAGAAGGACGGGACGTACGAACTCGCCTACCGGGCCCCGCTGCCCGCCGAGGGCTGGAACGCGCAGATCTCCCTGCTCACCGGGATGGCCGCGGCCGACCTGATGCTCGCGCACGGCACGGGAGTACTGCGGACGCTGCCCGCCGCGCCGGACGGGGCGGTCGGGCGGCTGCGCCGCACCGCGCGGGCCCTGCGCATCGACTGGCCGCACCACGTCTCGTACGCGCAGCTCATCCGCTCCCTCGACCCGCACCGGCCGCACCACGCCGCCTTCCTCCAGGAGTGCACGACGCTGCTGCGCGGCGCCGGGTACACCGTCTTCCGGGACGGGGTGCTCCCCGAGGTCACCGCGCACGCCGCCGTCGCCGCGCCCTACGCCCACTGCACGGCCCCGCTGCGCCGCCTCGTCGACCGCTACGTCTCGGAGATCTGCCTCGCGGCCGCCGCCGGTGGGC
This sequence comes from Streptomyces sp. NPDC002742, assembly GCF_042888885.1. Lineage (NCBI taxonomy): Bacteria > Bacillati > Actinomycetota > Actinomycetes > Kitasatosporales > Streptomycetaceae > Streptomyces > Streptomyces sp. NPDC002742. Next base: position 110,915 of record NZ_JBIAQF010000021.1, on the reverse strand, counting down.
CGTCCCCCGAGTGGGTCCTCGCGGCTCTCGACGCCCTGCCCAAGGAGATGGCGGAGGGCAGCCGGCGCGCGGGCACCGTCGAGCGCGAGTGCGTCGACCTCGTCGAGGCCGCGCTGCTCAAGGACCGGGTAGGCGACCTCTTCGAGGCCTACGTGGTGGACGTACAGGAGCACGAACCCACGGTCGGCACCGTGCAGTTGGAGTCCCCGGCGGTCTTCGCCCGGATCGCGGGCGGCACGACGGAGCTGCCCCTGGGCGAACGCCTCCGGGTCCGGCTCACCCAGGCGGACCCCGGAACGGCGAAGGTGCAGTTCGCACCCGCTTGATCCCGGGAGCGAACGCAGGCATGGAAACGGGGGACGCGCGTGTTCACCTCCTGGGAGCGACCGCACAAACGCGGCGGCGAGGGGGAGAGGCGGCCATGGCCGGACGGGGAGAGACGACCGCGACCGTACGGCGGGGGCCGACGGCGTCCGTGCCGCACGGGCCGACCGTGTCAGCGAAGGCACACGCGGGAGCACCCGTGAAGGAACCGGCAGAAACAGCAGTGAAGGAACCGGCAAAAACACCCGTGAAGGAAGAGGCCCGCTGGACCCGGGCCATCCTCGGCCGGGACGGCCGGCCCCTGGATCTGCTGACCGCCCGCTTCGACCGGCACCGCTACGCCCCGCACACCCACGACGAGTTCACCATCGGCGTCTGCGTCGGCGGCTCGGAGATCATCGACTACCGGGGCGGCCACATCCGGACCGGCCCGGGGTCCATCGTCGTGCTGGCCCCCGGCGAGATGCACACCGGCGGTCCCGCAGAATGCGACGGCTACGCCTACCGGGCCCTGTACGCGGAGCCGTCCCTGCTCTCCGAGGGCGCCGTCGGCGGCCTCCCGCACTTCCGCGAGCCCCTGCTCGACGACCCCGAACTCGCCGCCGCGCTGCGCGCCGCGCACACCGAACTGAGCGCCTGCCCCGACCCGTTGGAAGCCGAGTCCCGTTTCCCGTGGCTGCTCGCCGCGCTCGCCCGGCGCCACTCCACGGCACGCCCGGACCGCGACGAGATCCCGGGCGCCGCGCACATAGCCGACGCGGTACGGGAGCGCCTCGCCGACGAACTCCAGGACCCGCCCTCCCTCGCCTCCCTCGCCACGGACCTCGGCCTGTCCCGCTACCAGCTCCTGCGTGCCTTCCGTACGGCCATGGGGATACCGCCGTACGCCTGGCTGGCCCAGCACCGGGTGAACCGGGCCCGCCGTCTCCTGGAGTCCGGACTGCGCCCCGCCGAGGTCGCCGGGATCGTGGGCTTCGCGGACCAGGCGCATCTGACCCGCTGGTTCCGCCGGGTGCTCGGGGTGACACCGGCGGCGTACCGCGCGAGCGTGTTCCGGTCGCGGTGAGGCAGACGGTCAGTCGCCGTCGTCGGCGCGCAACAGCGTTCAAGACGCCCCACCCGACCGTGACCCAGACTGCCGCCATGACTGCACGCGGCTGGTTTCTGTTCTCCCTGATGGGAGTGATCTGGGGCATCCCCTATCTGATGATCAAAGTGGCGGTGGACGAGGTGTCCCCGTCGGTGGTGGTGTTCACGCGCTGTGCGGTCGGCGCGCTGCTGCTGCTCCCCTTCGCGATCCGCCAGGGCGGCCTGACCCGGACCGTACGGGCCCACTGGCGCCCGATGCTGGCCTTCGCGATCATCGAGATCATGGTCCCCTGGTGGACCCTGACGGACGCCGAACGCCACCTCTCCAGCTCCACCGCGGGCCTGCTGATCGCCGGGGTGCCGATCGTCGGCGTGGCCGCGGCCCGCCTCTTCGGCGACACGGAACGCCTCGGCACCCGGCGCGTCGCGGGCCTCGCGCTCGGCCTGACCGGCGTCGCGGTCCTCACGGCCCCGCACCTGACCGGCGGCGACGCCCGATCGCTCGTAGAGGTGCTGCTGACGGTCGTCGGCTACGCCACCGCGCCGGTCATCGCCGCCCGCCACCTCAAGGACGTGCCGTCGCTCCACCTCACCGCCCCCTGCCTGGCCCTGGCGGCGCTGGTCTACGCCCCGGCGGCGGCGGCCACCCGGCCGGAAGCGATACCGTCCGGACAGGTCCTGGCCGCCCTCGCCGGCCTGGGTGTCGTCTGCACCGCCGTCGCCTTCGTGGCCTTCCTGGAACTGATCAAGGAGGCGGGTCCGACCCGGGCGACGGTGATCACGTACGTCAACCCGGCGGTCGCGGTCGCGGCGGGAGCCGTCTTCCTCGACGAACGCCTGACCCCCGGAATCCTCGCCGCCTTCGCCCTCATCCTGGCGGGCTCGGTCCTGGCCACGGCGACCGCCGGTCCTCGGCGTCCGGTCCGCCCGGTACCATGGTCGACACGGCAGACGAGCCGGGCGGACGGCCGCGTGGAGGTTCTTGTGGACCTTCCCGAGGAACGTCCGGGCTCCACAGGGCAGGGTGGTGGCTAACGGCCACCCGGGGTGACCCGCGGGACAGTGCCACAGAAAGTAAACCGCCGAGAACTCCGGTTCCCGGTAAGGGTGAAACGGTGGTGTAAGAGACCACCAGCGCCTGAGGCGACTCAGGCGGCTAGGTAAACCCCACCCGGAGCAAGGTCAAGAGGAGCCGCTCTCCCGGAAGAGAAGGCGGCTCTGCGCGGACGTTCGAGGGCTGCCCGCCCGAGTCCGCGGGTAGACCGCACGAGGCCGGCGGCAACGCCGGCCCTAGATGGATGGCCGTCTCCCCGGCCGCCGCGAGGCGACCGGGCGACAGAACCCGGCGTACAGCCCGACTCGTCTGCCCTCAGGGCTCCGACCTGGTCCTATGACCTGGGTCGGGGCCCTTCGGCATGTCTGGGGGTTTCCTGGCTCCTGGCCGGCAGACGGACTTCCCCTCGGGTGCCGCCGCTTCCTCAGTTCGTGACCGTGAACCAGGTGGCCCGGGACTTCTTCCACTCGGCGTGGGTGAGGTCCTTGGCCTCCGTGCCGTCGCCGTACAGATCGGCGGAGCCGTCGTCGGTGATCAGCTGGGCGCGGGCGCCGGAGACGGTGAGGTCGGGGACGTCGACGATCGCCTCCCAGCCGCCGGGGTCCGAGGTGGGCAGGTCCAGGCGCTTGACCGGCGCGTGCGCCGGGTCGCCGTCCCAGGAGTAGAGGGCGTACGGGTCCGAGTTGTCGTCGGCGGCCCAGGAACCGGCCACGATCAGGTACTGGTTCGACGCGTTCTTGCGGATGTCGCGGATCGCCAGACCGCCGAGGTCGAGCTCGATCGGCGTGCCGAAGGTGGCCGCCGTGCCGCTGCTCAGCACCTTGTCGAAGTTGGTGACCGGCACGATGAGGGCCTTGCCGCCGGTCACCGCGGGGGCCAGCGGGGCGCGGAAGCCGACGTAGGCCGTGGTCGTCGAGCCCGGCGCGAACTCCAGGCCCTCCACGTTGAACCCGTTGATCTCCTTCGGGATCTCGCCGTCCGCGGTGCCCGCCGCGAAGCCGTAGCGGTTGTTGTTCGCCTTGTCCCAGGCGACGAGGTTGTCCCGCAGCTTCTTGTACGAACGGCCGTACGTCAGGGCGGTCGAGGCGCCGGAGCCGGTCACCGTCGTGGTGAAGACCGTGTTGCGGTCCGCCTTGTACTCGCCGTCCTTGTTGTTGCCGAGCGAGCCCGTCCAGTAGATCGTGTTGCCGACGCGGGTGGCGGCCTCGATGTCGATCTCCTTGGAGGCGCCGATGTTCGAGGAGAAGTCCCAGGTCTTGACCGGAGCGCCCGACGCGGAACGGTCGTACAGACGAAGGACGTTGGACTCGTCGTCCGCGACGACCGTGTAGCCGCCGCCCGCGTCGACGGCCGCCGAGGCGTCGCTGGAACCTGTGAAGTACCGGCTTTCGGAGGCGAGTTGGACGGCGGCCGACGCGGCGTAGTGCAGGGTCTTGGTGGCCGTCTGGCCGTCGACCCCGGTCACCTTCACGGTGAGGTCGGTGTAGCCCTCGCCGCGCGCGGCGACGACGACCTTGCGGGTGGCGCCCGTGCCGGTGACGCTGACGTCCGCCGTGGTCGCCACCGCGGTCTTGCTGCTCTTGGTCACCGTGACGGTGAGCGCGGCGGCGTCCGCCCCGCTCTGTGCGACGGTCACGTTCACGGCCGGATCGCCGGTCGCGCCCACCGCGCCCGACAGATACGTGGCCGACAGCGAAAGGCTCGGCGTGCCGTAACTCGCCGCCTGTGCCTGGCTTCCCAGACCCACGGCCGTGAGCGTCAGCACACCACCGATCATGGCGACTGTCCTGCGGCCTGTGGTGAAAACGTAGTCCTGCACGGGGACCCTTTCGTCGGCTCTGCGTCGACGAGAAGGCTGAGCTGTGATCGCCAACTCCACACCGCGCGTACGCATCCGCGGAGTGAACACTTCCGGTCACCGCAGACACGGCGCCGAACCGGTCCGGCGAGTCCCTTTTCCCGTCAGGGAGTCGGGGGAGTCGGGGGAGCCGGAGGCGTACCGAGCGAGCGGTCGGCGAGACGGACGCCAGGTGGGCGTTGAAGACCTCGCGCGCGTCCGGCACGAGCGCGCGCAGGGGACTCCTACTCGTCGAACAGGGCTTCCTGTTCCCCCTCGCGCGCCTTGCGCACCCGGTTGTTCCGGGTGCCCACGACGACCGCGGTGACCGCCGCCGTCGTACCGAGGGCGATCGGCACCATCCAGCCGCGGTTCACCGCGTGGCCCAGCAGATGGTCGAGGGACAGCCGGCCCGGACCCGTCACCGCGAGGCCCGCCGCGGCCAGGCCGAGCGACGCCGTGTACTCGTAGCCGCCGTTCATTGCGAAGAACCCGTTCGGTACGTGCACCGCCGCCGCGCCCGCCATCGCGCCGGCCGCCGCGGCGCCCGCCGCGGGTGTGGCGAGGCCCAGCGCCAGCAGCGTGCCGCCGCCCGCCTCCGCGAGGCCCGCCGCCCTGGCACTGGTCTTCCCCGGCGAGTAGCCCATGGCCTCCATGGCCGCTCCGGTGCCTTCGATGCCGCCTCCGCCGAACCAGCCGAACAGCTTCTGCGCTCCGTGCGCGGCCAGTACGCCGCCCGTGCTCAGACGGAGCAGCAGCAGTCCCAGATCACGCCGGTCGATACAGGTCACGGTGACTCCCAGTGCAGACAGCGGCAACGGTTCCCTCCCCGGTGACCACCGTCGCACCGATCGGACGGACCCGGCGTGCCCGCGCGGCTGTTCGGGTGGCGGGCGTCCGGGACCGGTGTGAGTCTGGCTCCCATGACAATCCAGGTAGCGAAGCTCAGTGACCCGGCCGTCCGGGCCTTCGTCTCCGCGGTGAACGCCCATGACCGGAACGCCTTCGAGGCGCTTCTCGCGCCCGGCGCCACCATGTCCGACGACGGTTCCGACCGTGATCTCACCGACTGGACCGACCGGGAGATCTTCTCCTCCCGCGGCTACATGGACGTCGACAACGAGTCCAACGGCGGGCGTTCCCTCCTCGTGCGGTACAGCAACGACACCTGGGGCGAGATGAAGACGAAGTGGAGCTTCATCGTCGACGACGGCGGCAGGATCAGCCGCTTCGAGACCGGCCAGGCGTAACCGTCCGCCGTACCGGCGAGGCGCCGGTACGGGCTTCCGCCCGGTTGCGTGGTCGCCCGGTCGCCCAGGCCGAGGAGAACGCGGGGGGCGATCGCCGAGGGCCGCTCACTGCCGCGCGGTTGACCGAGGTCGACGGCGTGCTCGGACGGTGAGCGGCCCGGGGGCGTACGGAGGACGCGTCGGGCGTACAGGAGGCGCGCGGAGCGTACGGAGGCGCGTGTTGGAGGCGCGGGGCGTACGGAGGGCGCGTGCTGGAGGTGCGTGACGGCGGCCGGGGGGCGGGGCTCGGTGGCCCTGGGCCGGCCGCTGTCCCGGGTCTCAGTAGCCCTGAGCGGCACCGAACTGCTGCGCGTACTGCTGCTGTTCCGGCGCCTGGGCGGACGGTCCGGGGGTGGCCCGGCGGGCGCCGCCCTGCTCGGTCAGGCTGATCTGCCCGGCCTTGATGGTCGCGAGGCGCGGGGCGCGGCGGGCGATGGAGGAGTCGTGGGTGACCATGATGAAGGTCAGCCCGTACTCGTGCCACAGCCCTTCGAGCAGGCCCATGATGTCGTCGCGGGTGCCTTCGTCGAGGTTGCCGGTCGGCTCGTCGGCGAGCAGCACCTTCGGCTTCTTGACCAGTGCCCGGGCGATGGCGACCCGCTGCTGCTGACCGCCTGACAGCTCGGTCGGGACGTGTGTGAGCCGTTCGCCGAGGCCGACCGAGCGGAGCGCCTCGGCGGCCCGCTCGCGCCGCTCGGCGGGCTTCACGCCGAGCGGGACGAGGGCGGTCTCGACGTTCTCCTGAGAGGTCAGCGTCGGGATGAGGTTGAACGACTGGAAGATGATGCCGATCTTCTCGGCCCGCAGCCGGGTCAGCTTGGCCTCGCTGATGGAGGCGAGGTCCACGCCGTCCAGCTCGACGCTGCCTGCGGTCGGCCGGTCGAGTCCGCCGATCATCTGGAGCAGCGTCGACTTGCCGCCGCCGGTGGGGCCCTGGATGACGAGCTGGTCGCCGTCCTCGATGGTGAGGTCGACGCCGCGCAGCGCCTCGACCGTCTCCTTGCCCCGCGTGTAGCGCTTGGTGACGCCGGTGAGCTTGTACATGAGGTTCTCCGAGGATGAAGGGGAGGGGCGCCGCGGCCCGGGGGGAGTGGACGCGGCGCCCCGGCTCAAAAGGGGGTGGCCCGGGGGCGGGTTACGCGACGCTGCGGAGCGCGTCCGCCGGGCGCATCCGGGAGGCGCGCCAGCCGCCCATCGCGCCGGCGATCAGACCGCCGGTGATGGCCAGGCCCGCGGCGAGCGCGATGGTGGTCATCGAGACCGGCGCGGTGAGGGCGATGTCGATGGTGTTCTTGGCCGCGGAGGCCGCCTGCTGGCCGGGGCCGCCGCCACCGGGGCCGCCGCCCATGCCGCCACCGCCGCCGGTGGAGCCGAGCTCAGCCGTCAGCTTCGGGCTGATCGCGGTGACGGTGCAGGCCGCGCCGAGGCCCAGCGCGATGCCGAGCGCGCCGCCGAGCAGTCCGTTCACGATCGACTCGCCGACGACCTGCCGGGTGACCTTGCGGGACGGCCAGCCGAGCGCCTTCAGGGTGCCGAACTCGCGCACCCGGCGGGAGACGGCGGAGGAGGTGAGCAGCGCCGCCACCAGGAACGCGGCGATCAGGACCGCGACGGACAGCCACTTGCCCACGCTCGTCGCGAGGTTGGAGGCGGTCGACAGCGAGCCGGAGACGGTGTCCGCGAGGTCGGCGGAGGTGGTGACCGTCGTCCCGGAGATGTTCTTCTGGATGGCCGCCTTGACCGTGGCGATCTGCTTCGAGTCGGTCGCCTTGACGTAGATCGTGGTGACCTGGTTCTTGGCGTCACCGAGCGTCTGGGCCTGCTTCAGCGGCAGGTAGACGTCGGTGGTCGACTCGCTGCTGTCGGGCGTCGCGATACCGATGACCGTGTACTTCGTGCCGGAGATCTTGAAGGTCTTGCCGACCGTGTACTTGTTCTGCTTGGCGTACGACTTGCTGAGCACCGCGACCTTCGCGGAGGTCTGCGCGGCCGTGAACGTCTTACCCGTGGTGATCTTCGAGGTGGCCAGCGGGCCGAGGTCCTGGTGGGTCACGTCGACGCCCGCGACGGAGTACGAGTTCACGTCGAAGGAGGCACCGCCGCCCTGCACCTGCGGCGCACCGGTGCCGCCGCCGTTCTGGCCGCCGGGGCCGCCCTGCTGACCGGAGTTCGACGTCGAGGACTTCGCCTTGCCCTGGGTGAAGGAGCCGTTGACCTTGGTGACGTTCAGGCTCAGCGCGCCCACCGCGCTCGCGACCCCCTTCTGCGCGGCGACCTCGGTGACGAGCGAGGACTTCAGGGACTGTCCGCCCTGGGTCATCACCCGGTCCGAGCTCTGTGTCGTGCTGCTGTCCGACTTGGCGTCGAAGTCGAACTTCGGGCGGCCCGAGGAGCCGCTCGTCGGTGCCGTCCGGGCCTTGGTGACCGTCATGTCCGTGCCGAGCCCGTACAGCGACTTCAGGACCTTGTCCTGGGCCTGCTGCATGCCGGCCGACACCGAGTTGACGGTGATGACCAGCGCGATACCGAGCGCCAGACCCAGGGCGATCACCAGCGCCGCCTTCTTGCGCCGGCTCAGCTCACGCTTGAGATAGATGCCAAACATCCCGTTCCTCAAAGGTTCTTGGCGCCCCAGTGGGCGCGGCCAAAAGCTATGGAGGAACCTTTGAGCCGGGCTGAGTAAGAGATGTGTGAAGGCTGAGAATCCGGACCTCGGAATCAATATTGGGTCAGACAGCCCATTCCCAGGCTTTCAAGGGCTGATTGCCAGGAAGGGCCTGTTGAGTGGCCCCGCGGTGGAGATCGGCGGGCCCGCCTCACGTGTGTCTCCCGGTGGGACGGCGGACGGTGCCGAGGGGCGGGTCCGCGCCAGGTCCGCCCCCGCGTGCCCTGTTTTTGCCGCCGCTTTGGAATCGGCGTTCCCTGTCTTTGACACCCCGCCGTCAGGCTTCTCGGAGAGACTTTGTACGGTCCCGGGATGCGTGATTCTTCCGGGCTATCCCGTCGTGCCGCTCTGGGCCTCGCCGCCGCCGTACCCCTGGCCGCCGCGACGGCCACGACCGCGTACGCCACCACGACGATCGGCGGCGCGAGACTGGCCCGCGCCGGGATCCAGGCGAGCGGCGGGTCGGGGCTGCCCAAGAGGCTCACCGCCCGCTCCTGGCTGGTGGCCGACCACACGAGCGGCGAGGTGCTCGCCTCCTACAACGCGCACGTGCGTCTCCCGCCCGCCTCCACCCTGAAGATGCTCTTCGCGGACGCCGTGCTGAAGAAGTTCGAGCGCGCCCGAACGTACAAGGTGGTCGACGCCGACCTCGCCGACGTCCCCTCCGGTTCCAGCATGGTCGGCGTGAAGCCCGGCATCACCTACACCGTCGAGCAGTTGTGGCAGGGCGTCTTCCTGCGCTCCGGCAACGACGCGGTGCATGTGCTCAGCCACATGAACGGCGGCATGGCGGCCACCGTCGCCGAGATGCAGGCCCTGGCGAAGGACCTGCAGGCCCTGGACACCCATGTGGTCAGCCCCGACGGCTTCGACCACCCGGGCCAGCTGTCGTCAGCGTACGACCTGACGCTCTTCGCCCGGCACGGCCTCGCGGACGCCGACTTCCGCGGCTACTGCTCGACGAAGACCGCGGACTTCCCGGCCGGGGGCAAGAAGACCTTCCAGATCCAGAACACCGACCGCCTGCTGACGGGCGCCTGGGGCGTGCGGCCGTACGACGGCCTGATAGGAGTGAAGAACGGCTACACCAGCCACGCCGGCAACACCTTCACCGGCGCGGCGACCCGTGACGGACGGACCCTGCTCGTCACCGTGATGCACCCGAAGAGCGGCGGAAGCGGCGTCTACGAGGAGACGGCCCAGCTGCTCGACTGGGGTTTCGGCAAGGGGGCGCACGCCGAGCCGGTCGGCACGCTGGTCGATCCGCTCAGTGAGGGCGGCGCGAGCGCGGCGCCCACCCGGAAGGCGGCCAAGCCCGCGGCGGGTGCTCCGGCCGCGGCCACGACGTCGGACGGCACGCCGTGGGGACTGGTCGGCGGGGCCGGGGCGGCGGCGGTCGCGCTGCTCGCGGGCGGCGCGTTCGCGCTGCGCGGCCGCAGGCGCCGGTCCGGCGAGGAGCCGGCCGAGGCGGAAGGCGGCCGTCGGCGCCGATGACGGGACAGCCGCTTCGCGGTCCGGCGCACACCTCGCGGTCCCGCGCGAGGTCCGCCCCCACCCGGGCCGCGGAGCGACTGCCACCTCCCCCCTCGGTGTGGACCGTGGTCGTACCGAAGTCCTGTGCTTCAAGTGTGAAGCTCTGGTGGGGGAGATGCTGAGCATAAGCGCACTAACGTCTTATATGGTCCGGAGGTTCTGCCTCCGTTTGTGTGGATCGAGTCGTTGACTGTTTCTTGGTGAACCGCCGACGCTCGCCCTACGTGGGAGGGAGCCGCGCCAACGTAGGTGCCAGCCCCGTCCGACGTAGGGCATGGCCGTCGCCGGCACCGTCGCGAACTGCACGTTCGCCTCCAGCGGCCGCTCGGCCGTGTGCCGGGCCGTGCGCGCCACGTCGGCCGCATCGGCCACATCCATCACCGGTTCGACCGCCGGTTCGACCGCCGGTTCGAGTGCCACCGACCAGCCGGTGCGCGGCAGTTCGGCGGCCACCGCGCGCCCGGTGCGGGCGCCCGCCCCGGCCCGTCCTAGGCGTTCGCCTCGCCGGGGTAGCGGACGCCGATGCGGTCCCGGATCGTGTCGAGCGTGCGCATCACGGCGAGGGTGCCGTCGAGCGGGACGAGCGGGGACTCGGTCTCGCCCGCGCGCAGGGCACGCATCACCTCGGCGGCCTCGTGCTTGAGGCTGTTGCGGGGGCCCGACGCGGGGTCGGCGCGGAAGACCTCCGGCTCGCGGCCGTCGCGGTGCAGGACGAAGTGGTCCGGGAAGAAGAAGCCGTCCGGGACGTCGATGCGGCCCGCGGAGCCGGTGACGGAGGCGGCGACGGGGGTGCCGCCGTTGATGGAGCAGTGCACCGAAGCCAGAGCGCCGCTCTCCCAGGAGAGCAGTGCACCCGTCTGGAGATCGACGCCCTCGTCGGAGAGCACCGCTCTCGCGACGATGTCCGAGGGCTCCCCGAGCAGCAGTTGCGCGAACGACACCGGATAGACGCCGAGATCGAGCAGCGCACCGCCGCCCTGCGCCGGGTCCCGCAGCCGGTGCGAGGGCGGGAACGGGCCCGCGAGCCCGAAGTCGGCCTGCACCGTGCGCACTTCACCGATCACGCCGTCGTCGACGAGCGCCTTCAGCCGCCCGACCAGCGGATTGCAGTACATCCACATGGCCTCCATCAGGAAGCGGTCGTGCCGCCCGGCGAGCGCGACCAGCTCCGCGGCCTCGCGCGCGTTCAGCGTGAACGCCTTCTCGCACAGCACATGGCGCCCCGCCTCCAGACACATTCCGGCGGCCACCCGGTGCGCCGAGTGCGGCGTGGCGACGTACACGACGTCCACGTCCTCGTCGGCGGCGAGCGACGCCCAGTCCCCGTACGCCCGCGGGATCCCGAAGCGTTCCGCGAACGCCTTCGCCGAGGAGTCCGTCCGTGAGGCGACGGCCACCACCTCCGCGTCCGGCATGTCGACCAGGTCCGCCGTGAACGCCGCGGCGATCCCGCCGGTCGCAAGAATTCCCCACCGCACGCGTTCGCGCTCGCCCGTCATGCCAGCCCCTTGATCCGTGACCCCGAACACGCTGTTCGAACTGAGAGCATAGGGCTCGCATCTTTCGGAGAAGGGGGGCACATGCCCGAGCGTGGCCGCGTCACGCGGGACCAGGAAGGCCCGCGAGGGCACATACCGAACGCGGAGGGCGCCGACACCCCGGCGGTCGCCGAGGCCGCCCGCCCGGTCGCCGAACCGGCGTCCGGCTCCGTGCCACGTCAGGCGTCCGGCGCCCGGTCGCGGACGGCCACCGGCCCCGGCGCCGCGGGCCGCACCGGACTCCTCGTCACCCTGATCCTCGGCGGTCTCACCGCCACACCCCCGCTCGCGATGGACATGTACCTCCCCTCGCTGCCGCAGGTCACCCGGTCGATGCACGCCCCGGCCTCCACCGTGCAGCTCACGCTCACCGCCTGCCTCGCGGGCATGGCGCTCGGGCAGCTCGTCGTCGGGCCGATGAGCGACCGATGGGGCCGCAGGCGCCCGTTGCTCGCCGGCCTCGCCGTCTACGTCGTCGCCACCGTGCTGTGCGCCCTCGCGCCCGGCATCGGCCCGCTGGTCGCCCTCCGTCTCCTCCAGGGCCTCGCTGGCGCGGCCGGGATCGTCATCGCCCGTGCCGTGGTCCGCGACCTCTACGACGGCGTGGCGATGGCCCGCTTCTTCTCCACCCTCATGCTGATCTCCGGCGTCGCCCCGGTCGTCGCTCCGCTCATCGGCGGACAGACCCTGCGCGTCACCGACTGGCGGGGCGTGTTCGTCGTCCTCACCGTCGTCGGCCTCGCGCTGACGGCCCTCGTCTGGGCGAAACTGCCCGAGACCCTCCAGCCGGCGGACCGGCACGGCGGCGGCGTCGGCGAGGCGCTGCGCGCCATGCGCGGACTGCTCGCCGACCGCGCCTTCGCCGGGTACATGCTCGCCGGCGGCTTCACCTTCGCGGCCCTCTTCGCCTACATCTCCGCGTCCCCGTTCGTGATCCAGGACCTCTACGGCGCCTCCCCGCAGACCTTCAGCCTGCTCTTCGGCGTGAACTCCGTCGGCCTGGTGATCGCCGGGCAGATCAACGGCAAGCTGCTGGTCGGCCGGGTCGCCCTGGAGAAGGTCCTCGCCACCGGCCTCGCGCTCGTCGTCCTCGCCGCGGCCGCGCTGCTGCTCATGTCCACCGGTGTCCTCGGCCCGGTCGGGCTCGCGCCGGTGGCCGCCGCGCTGTTCGTGCTGATGTCCGCCATGGGCCTCGCTCTGCCCAACACCCAGGCGCTCGCCCTCATGCGCGTGCGGCACGCGGCCGGTTCCGCCTCCGCGCTGCTCGGCACCTGCTCCTTCCTCGTCGGAGCGGTCGCCTCACCGCTCGTCGGCATCGCGGGAGAGCACACCGCCGTCCCGATGGCCGTCGTCCAGCTGACGGCGGCACTGGTGGCCGTCGCCTGCTTCGTGGGACTGTGCCGTCCCCGGCGGACGGGACGCCCTGCGAACGGAAAGGCGGCGAAGAACTGAGCGCGCCAAGACTGCGGACCGGCACACCCGAGCGGGCCGGTCTCGACGCCGCTGAACTGCGTCGGCTCGTCCACGAGGTCCGCGCCCTCACCCGCGGGACCGACCCCTGGGCGGCGGGCGTCGTGGTGGTCGCGGGGCGGGGCCCGGTCATCGCCGTCGAGGAGGCGGCGGGGTGGGCGGTTCGCTACGCGGCCCACGACGAGGAGAAGGGCGCCGGGGTCGAGCTGCCGCCGGGAGCGAGTGTGCCGATGACCGTGCACACGCCCTTCGACCTGGCTTCCCTCACCAAGCTGTTCACGGCGGTCGCCGCCGTGCAGCAGCTTGAGCGGGGCACGCTCGGCATCGAGGCACTGGTCGGCGCGTATCTGCCGGAGTTCCGCGCGGCCCGCGACCACGGCATCACCGTACGGCAGCTGCTCACCCACACCTCCGGGCTGCGCCCCGAACTCCCGCTCCACGACTGCCCGGACGCCGCGGCACGGCTGGCGCTGCTGAGGGCGGAGGCGCCGTCCTCCGAACCGGGCGAGTACCGGTACTCCGACGTCAACCTGATCCTCCTGCAGTACGTGCTGGAACGCGTCACCGGCCGGGGGCTCGACGTCCTCGTCCGGGACGGCATCACCCGCCCGCTCGGGATGAACGCCACCGCCTTCGGACCCTGCCCCGGCGCGGCGGCCACGGAGGACCAGCGGCGGCCGTGGGCCAAGGCGGACCGGGGCATGCTGCGGGGCGTGGTGCACGACGAGAACGCCTGGGCGCTCGGCGGGGTGGCCGGTCACGCCGGTCTCTTCTCCACCGCGCGCGATCTGGCCGTGTTCTGCCGCACCCTGCTCGCGGGCGGCTCGTACGGTCCCGCCCGCATCCTCGGCCCCGACTTCGTCGAACTCCTCCTCACCCCGCCCGGACTCGGGTTCGCCATCGACCAGCCCTGGTTCATGGGCGCCCTCGCGGGCCACGGCGCGGCCGGCCACACCGGGTTCACCGGGACGTCCCTCGCGCTGGACCCGGCGACGGACACGTTCCTGGTACTGCTCGCCAACACGGTCCACCCCCGGCGCCGCCCGGCGGACAACGCGCCCCGGGCGGCGGCGGCCACCCGGCTTCGGCGGGCGGTGCGGGGCACCTGAGGGGATCGCCCGTCCGGCGGGGGCGGGCGAGGGCCGTCTGAAGGTTCGACCGGCGGGCGCGCGCAGGTGGGCACCTGAGGGATCGCCCGCCCGGCGCGGACGGTCCGAGGCATCTGCGGGGTCGCCCGGCGGGCGCGGGCGGTCCGAGGCATCTGCGGGGTCGCCCGGCGGGCGCGGGCGGTGCGGGGCACCTGAGAGAATCGGGCCGTGAACGCCCCCGTACCCCCCGCCGACACCCTGCGCAGTTCCCTCGCAGGGCTCCTCGACGGTCTGCCGCCGAAGGCCGCCGCGCAGGCGGTCGAGCGGCTGATCGCGAACTACCGGGGGGCCACCCCGACCCACGCGCCGATCCTGCGGGACCGCTCGGACGTGGCCGCGTACGCCGCGTACCGGATGCCGGCGACGTTCGAGGCGGTGTGCGCCGCCCTGGAGGCCTTCGCGGACGCGGTGCCGGACTGGGCGCCGGGGAGCCACGTGGACGTCGGCGGTGGCACTGGCGCGGCCACCTGGGCGGTGAACGCGACCTGGGAGGGCACCCGCCCGGTGACCGTGCTCGACTGGGCCGAGCCCGCCCTCGCGCTCGGCCGGGAGATCGCCGCCGCCAACCCGGAGCTGGCGGGTGCCGCGTGGCAGCGCTCTCGTATCGGAGCGGCGCTCACCATCGAGAGCACTGATCTCGTCACCGTCTCCTACGTTCTCGGCGAGCTCACCGAAGCCGACCGCGCCTCGGTCGTGGACGCCGCCGCGAGCGCCGCCCGGGCCGTCGTGATCATCGAGCCCGGCACCCCCGACGGCTACACCCGGGTCCTCGCCGCCCGCGAGCGTCTGATCGGCGCCGGATTCCACGTCGCCGCGCCCTGCCCGCACAGCGCGGCCTGCCCCATCGTCCCCGGCCAGGACTGGTGCCACTTCTCCGCACGGGTCGCCCGTTCCTCCCTGCACCGCCAGGTCAAGGGCGGGTCCCTGCCCTACGAGGACGAGAAGTTCAGCTACGTCGCCGCGACCCGCTTCCCGCCCGCCCCGGCGCCCGCCCGCATCGTGCGCAAGCCGCAGATCCGCAAGGGGCAGGTCCTGCTCGACCTGTGCGAGCCGGACGAGGCCCTGCGCCGGGAGACGGTGACCAAGCGCCACGGACCGCTGTACAAGGCGGCCCGCGACGCGGAGTGGGGCGACGCCTGGCCGCCGCCCGAGGACACGCCCCGGCCCGCGCCCTAGCCCTGTGCCACCCGCCTGGGCACCCGCCCCCGGCCATCTCGCTCCCGCCGATCGGTGAAGAAATCTCCTCATGTCATGTAATAGCAGCTGATCAGGGCCAGGCGAACGCATCGTCCCACCTACCCCGCTTGTCGGCTCCGGCCACCCGGGGCGCAGGATGGTGGGACCATGGGGCAAGGACGAGTGCACTACGGCGAGGCGAGGGGATAGATGAGCGCAGAGTTCGGCCGCCGCTCCGGCACGCAGGGCAGGATCTCGAAGTGGCTGCGCGGACGCCGGCCCAAAGCCCCCGCGGAGACATCCGCCGACGGGCGTGAGGCCCTGCTGCTCGCCGCCGCCGCCGCGGGGCTGCCGCTCGCGCAGGCCGCGTACCCCTCCGGCTACCGCTGTTCCTGTGACCGCGTCGGCTGCCCCACCCCGGCGCGCCACCCCGTCTCCTTCGCCTGGCAGACGCAGTCGACGACCGACCGCGCGCAGATCGAGCGCTGGGCCCGGCACCAGCCGAAGGCGAACTTCATCACCGCGACCGGCATGGTCCACGACGTCCTGGACGTGCCGCTGGACGCCGGACGCGAGGCGCTGGCGCGGATACTGGCCGCCGACATCGAGGTCGGACCCGTCGCGGAGACCGGCGACGGACGCATGCTCTTCTTCACCCTCACCCGCGGCACGCCCGAGGACGAGGACGAGTGGTGGCCCTGTGAGCTGGACTGCCACCCCGAGACGATGGACGAGCACCCCGGCTTCCGCTGGCACTGCCGCGGTTCGTACGTCCTCGTGCCGCCGGCCCAGCTGCCCGGCGGTCTGAGCGTGGACTGGGTGCGCGGCCCCGAGCATCCGCTGCCGGAGCCGCTCACGCTCCTGGAGATCCTGACCGACGAATGCGCCCGCTACGCCGGGGAGAACGGCGCGGACCAGCTCGCCGCCTGGCCCCACGGGGGCTGAGAAACCCGCCCGGCAGGCTCGCGAGAGCCGGGCCGCGCGCGCCGGGTGTGGGGGCGTGGGTGTGTGGGTGTGGGTGTGCGGGCGCGCGCCGGGCTATTCGCCCTCGGCTCCCGTCAGCCCCTCGATCCGTCCGAGGACGGACACCTGTCCCCCGCCCGAGCCCTTCAGCGGGTCCAGGACGACCTGGTTGGACACGAACTCCAGGGTCAGGGACTGCTTGATCTCACCGGTCGTCAAGGCCTGCACTTCGGGGCCGGGAGAGGGAATCCCGGTGCCCGCGGCGGCGGTCTCCTTCTCGTAGCGGTGCGTGGCGAAGAACACCAGCGCTCCGCCGTCCGCGGTGCGCAGACCCACCGGCGCGTAGTCGCCCGAGACCAGCGCCTGGTCGATGTACTGCGTGGCGAGGCCGGGTCTGCTGGCCAGCTTCTCGCGCTGGGCCCGCCACTGCGAGGTGTGGACACCCGCGGCGAAGGCGTCGCCGCCGGCCTTCAGATAGGTCGCGTACGACCGGCCGAGCCGCTGCGGCTCGATCGCGAGCGCCGCGTCGTCGGCCGTGACCGGCTGCGCCCAGCCGCCCTCGTCCTTCGCGAACTTCGGTACGTCACCGGCTCCGAGGACCGTCAGATACGAGGCCTGCCACAGTTCGTCGGCTTTGCCCCGGGTGAAGACGAGCAGCCAACGGCTGCCCGGCACACCCTTGTTGGCCGTCGCGTTGGCCACGAACCAGCGCGGCCAGCCCGCCTTCGCGGGGATCGAGAACTCGGCGTCGCCGAACTCCAGCGCCGAATGCGACGGATTCCCGGCCGGGTTGTTCGTGCGCCCGGCCTTCAGCTTGGCGCCGTCGATGTCCGCGAGCGGACCGGCCACCCGGTCCACGTCGTCGGAACGGTCGTACGTCGCGTCCGCCCTGTTGTAGGCGACGGTGAAGTCCTTGAGCGCGCGGGCGGCCTCGGCGCGGGTCGCGGCCGGCACGACCTCACGCTCGCCGTGCACCACCACGCAGCCGCCGGCCGCCGAGGACAGGACGGTCACAGTCGCCGCCGCCAGGGCGAAACGGCTCAGCGCGAAACGGCCGAGACTACGAGGCCTTCGTGGGCTGCGACCCGTGCGATCCCTGCTCATCAGGTGCCTTCACCTTCCCCTTCCCGGAGGCGAACCCTACCGGGGCGAGGAAGATCGTGAGGGTCGGGACCAAGTACAGCGCCCACACCGTGACCTGAAGGACGGTCGGGTCGGGCTGGAAGTTGAAGACGCCCTTCAGCAGGGTGCCGTACCAGCTCGTCGGGTCGACCGTGCCACTGATGTCGAAGGCCAGGTTCCTCAGGCCCGGGACGAAGTCGGCTTCCTGAAGGTCGTGGACGCCGTACGCGAGCACGCCCGCGGCGACGACGACCAGCATGCCGCCGGTCCAGGTGAAGAACTTGGCGAGGTTGATCTTGAGCGCGCCACGGTAGAAGAGCCAGCCGAGCAGGACCGCGGTGGCCAGGCCCAGCGCCACGCCGATCAGCGGGCGCGGCGTGCCGTCACTGGCCGCGTGCACCGACGCCCATACGAACAGGGCCGTCTCCAGGCCCTCCCGGCCGACCGCCAGGAACGCGGTCGCGACCAGCGCGCCCGTTCCCATGGCGAGGGCCGCGTCCAGCCTGCCGTGCAGCTCGGACTTCAGGTGCCGGGCCGTACGCCGCATCCAGAAGACCATCCACGTCACCAGGCCCACGGCGAGGACCGACAGCGAACCGCCGAGCCCCTCCTGCGCCTGGAACGTCATCTCCTGGGAGCCGAATTCGAGGGCGCAGCCGAAACCGAGCGCCACGGTGATCGCGACGCCGATGCCGATCCAGATCGGCTTCAGGGCGTCCCTGCGGTCCGTCTTCACCAGGTAGGCGATGAGGATGCAGACCACGAGGCTGGCTTCCAGCCCCTCGCGGAGGCCGATCAGGTAGTTGCTGAACACGGCTATGCCTCCTTGGAGAACAGCGTCCGGCCCCACCAGTCGTCCTTGTCCCGGACGCCGGGCGGGACGGCGAAGACCGCCGAACTCACGTGCTGGATGTACTCGTTGAGCGCGTCGGAGCGCGACAGGTTGCGCTGCACGGGGATGAACCCCTTGCGCACGTCCCGCTGGTACGCGAGGAAGAACAGGCCCGCTTCGAGCCGGCCGAGACCGTCGGTGCCGTCCGTGAAGGAGTAGCCGCGGCGCAGGATCGTCACCCCGTGGTTGGCCTCGGGGTGTGCGAGCCGGACGTGCGCGTCGGGCTTCATCGCCTTCAGGAACGGCTTGTCGTGCTCCTTCGCCTTGCCTGCGGGGGCGCCCTCGCCCTTGTCGCGGCCGAAGACGTCCTCCTGCTCCTGGAGCGACGTGCGGTCCCACGACTCGATGTCCATCCGGATGCGCCGGGCGACGAGGTAGGAACCGCCCGTCATCCAGGACGAGTTCGTGCCGCCGTCCTTCTTGTCGACCCAGACGAACTTGTCCAGCCGCGCGGTCTCGGTGCCCGCGATGTTGCGGGTGCCGTCCTTGAAACCCATCAGGTTGCGCGGGGTCTGCGCGTCCGGGGTGGTCGACGACGTCTTGCCGAAGCCGAGCTGCGACCAGCGGATGGCGACCTTGCCGAAGCCGATACGGGCGAGGTTGCGGATGGCGTGCACCGCCACCTGCGGGTCGTCCGCGCAGGCCTGGACGCACAGGTCGCCGTCGCTGCGGGCCTTGTCCAGGTTGTCGCCCGAGAACGCCGGCAGATCGACGAGTGCCTCCGGCCGCCGGTCCGCCAGATCGAACTTCTCGAACAGCGACGGACCGAAGCCGATGGTCAGCGTCAGCCGCGAGGGCTTGAGCCCCAGGGCCTCGCCGGTGTCGTCCGGCGGGGCCTCGGCCAGACCGCCGTACGCGCCCTCACCGACCGTGTGTCCGGCGGTCATCCGGGCGGCCGCCCGCGTCCAGTCCTTGAGGAGCTGGACGAACTCGGCGCGGTCGTCCGTCTTCACGTCGAACGCGGCGAAGTGGAGCCGGTCCTGTACCGGAGTGGCGATGCCCGCCTGGTGCGCGCCGTGGAAGGCGACCGCGGCGCCGGTGTCGGCGGCGGCCGGATCGACGTCGTTGCCGACCCGGGTCATGGCGACGGCGCCGCCGGCCGCGGCGGCACCGAGCGCGAGCCCGGCACCGCCCCAGCCGATCAGCGAACGCCTGGTCGGCGCCGCGCCGTTGCCGACGGGCTCGGCGGCCCGCGTTTCGGCGGTGCCCTCGGCGCTGTCCGTGCCGACCTGGATGTCCGTGCTGTTCGTGTTGTTCGACTTGTCCGTCATGGCGTTGCTCCTACTTCACGACGGCGGCGGCGAGCTTGGAAAGGGGCTCGGCGAGCGCGTTGACCGCGTCCGAGAGCTCCTTGCGGTCGGCCTTGCCGACCTTGTCGTACGACACGAAGCCGTCCGAGGTCTTGTCCGACCGGTACTTGTCGAGCAGCTTGTTCAGCGCGGGGAACTGCTTGTCGAGCTCCGCCGCCAGCGCCGCGTGGTTCTCCGCAGCGACCGGCTTGAGCAGCTCGTACGCCTTCTGCGCGCCGTCGACGTTGGCCTTGAAGTCACTGAGGTCGGTGTGCGAGTAGCGGTCCTCCTCGCCGGTGACCTTGTTCTTGGCGACCTCGTCGAGCAGCTCCTTGGCGCCGTTGGCCATGGAGGTCGGGGTGATCTCGGCCTTGCCGATGCGCTTCTGCCAGTCGGTCAGGTCGGTGACGAGCTGGTCGGCGAGGGTCTTCTGCTCGGCGCCGATCTTCTTGTCCTGCCAGAGGGCCTTCTCCAGCGCGTGCCAGCCGGTCCACTTCTGGCCCTTCTCCAGGCCGTCCGCGCGAGTGTCGGTCTTGGGGTCGATGTCACCGAACGACTCGGCGATCGGCTCGGTGCTCTCCCAGCCGAGGCGCGAGGGCGCGTACGCCTTCTTGGCGGCTTCGAGGTCGCCGGCCTTGACGGCGTCGGCGAACGTCTTCACCTTCGGGATCGTGGCGTCGGCCTCGCCCTGAGCCCACGCGCGGTAGTCGGCGACGGCCTTGTCGAGGCGCGGGTCGCGCTTGGCGACCTTTCCGCCGGTGACCTTGACCGCCTCGCGGATGCCCTTGCCCTTCATGCCGGGCTTGCAGACGAGCGTGTACGCGCCGGCCTTCACCTCCGCGGTGACCTGCTGCTTGGTGCCGGGACCTATGTTCTCGCGCTCGCTGACGATCCGGTCGTCCGGGAACAGCAGGTAGACCTCGGTGACCTTGGAGCCCTTGTTCTCGATGTCGAACTGGACGTGCCCCGCGGGGAACTCCTTCGTGGAAACCTTGCACGCGGTGTCGCTGGCCGTCACCTCGATCGCGCCGCCGTTCTTCGCGTCGCTCTTCTGGGTGCAACCCGTGACAGCGGCCAGAGCGGCCGCGGTGGCGGCAGCGGTGACAACGGAGAGTCGGACGGCTCGCATTCAGGCTCCAAAAGAAGTCGGACAAGCCGCACGGCGGGGCCCGTTCGGCATGGTGAGGCTGGCCTAACTTATCTGAGGCTTGCCTCACTGATACCCACCCGTGTGGTGATTCAGCTCTCACAGATGCCGTACAGGAACGGCTTGATCGCGATGACTCAAAACAAACGTCATGGGGAGGTCAAGGGAAGGTCAAGCATCCCGTTTCGGGGTGATGGGCGCGGCGCCGGTCCTGGGGTGCGGGAACACGTCGACCGGCTGCCGGTGGACATCGGTCAGTAGCGCGTCGGTGAAAACCTCCGCCGGCCGGCCGTGGGCCGCGACACGACCGGCGCACAGAAGCGCGCTCCGGTGCGCGTATGCCGCCCCGGACCCGGATCGTGCGACACCACGACCACGCCGTCACCGGCGTGCGCCCTTTCCCGGCACACCTGCGGCACCAACTCCTGGTGCCGCAGGCCGAGTGCGCCGCCGGACGCCCGTGGAGCCGTAGGGCCCCTTCGGCGGCGCGCTCATCGGCCGTCGGCGCCGACAGCAGGGTCGGCTTCCCCGCCCCGTCGGGTCCGGCCGGCGCCGGCACCTCGCCCGCGCGGGCGGCGACGTCGACACCGCGCAGCACCTCGTCAGCTCCCCCGACGCCGTTCCCCATGAACAGGGATCTTTCGGGGGAGGGCGGCCCGGTCCCACAGGTCGCCGATCGCGCGGATGGTGTTTGAATGCCGGAGTGACTGACTACGACGTGCTGCGGGTCTTCTGCGGACCAGGCGGCGGGTATGGCAATGAGCTCGGTGTCGTGCGCGAGGGTTCGGTGATGCCGGACCGCGCGGAGCGGCAGGAGTTCGCCGCGAAGCTCGGCTTCAGTGAGACCGTGTTCGTCGACGACCCCGAGCGCGGGGTCATCGACATCTACACCCCCGCGCTGCGGCTGCCCTTCGCGGGGCACCCGTGCGTCGGGGTGGGCTGGCTGCTCGACGTGCCCGAACTGGTCACGCCCGCCGGTGTCGTGGGGGTCCGGCTGGACGGCGAGTTCAGCTGGATCGAGGCGCGGGCGGAGTGGGCGCCGCCGCGCACGCTCCGGCGGTACGGGTCCGCCGCCGAGGTCGACGCGCTGGCCGTGCCGCCGTCGGGGGAGTGGATCTACGCCTGGGCCTGGCAGGACGAGGCCGGCGGCCGGGTGCGGGCGCGTGCCTTCCCCGGGCGGAACGACGGCATCGAGGAGGACGAGGCCACCGGGGCGGCGGCGCTGCTGCTGACCCAGGAACTCGGCCGGGCCCTCAACATCACCCAGGGGGTCGGCTCCCAGATCCTGACGGCCCCCCAGCCGCACGACTGGGTCGAGGTGGGCGGCCGGGTCCACCTGGAACGCTGAGGGCCCGGTCGGCGCCACGGGGGCGAGTCACGGGCCCCGTAGGGGCGCGGGGAACCGTGCGGCCGGTCGCCACCGGGCTCGCGCCGCGTACCGCGCGCTGCCCTCCCGGAGGGCGACGGAACCGGGGCCCAGCGGTGAACCCCGGGCCGCCCGGGAGCTGATGATCACGCGGTCAGCGGGAACTCCTCGCCGAGAGCGCGGAACACCCCGGTGTTCAGGGCGAACGCCCTCTTGCACTCCGTCACGATCCGCTGCTTCTCCAGGTCGTCGGCCAGGACCCCGTCCAGCAGCTCGCGATAACTCCGCTTGAACGCGGCCGGGTTGGGGATGTCCTCGAAGACGTAGAAGCGGACGCCGTCGCCCTTGCGGCTGAAACCCCAGGTCTGCTCCGCCTTGCCGCGGATGATCTGGCCGCCGGAGAGGTCGCCCAGGTAACGCGTGTAATGGTGGGCGACATAGCCTCCGGGCCACTCTCGGGCGCACCGCGTGACCCGGTCCGCGTAGACGCGGGTCGCGGGCAGCGCGGTGAGCGTGCCGCGCCAGTCCGGGCCCCGGAGGTGGGCGAGGTCGCGCTCGAGAGCGGTGCGGCGCGGCAACTCGGGCCGCAGGAATGGCCCGGCCACCGCATCGGCGGCCAGCCGCTCGGTCTCCGCCTCCAACGCCTCGTACACGAACCACAGTTGCTCGGTGTAGCGCGCGTACGCCTCGACGCCGAGCCGGCCACCGAGCAGGTCGCTCATGAACGTGGAGGTCTCCGCCTCGGTGTGCTGCTCGTGGGACGCGGTGCGGATGAGCGTCGAGAAAGGTGTGCCCGCGGGGCCCGTGGTGTCCGTCGTGCTCATCGTGACCGACGTGACCGACGTGTCCGACGCGTTCATGAGGCCTCCGGAGCCGATGAGGAAGGGCGAGTGCCGTTGCGGGGCCAGTCGCATCTTCTATGGTTAGGCTTACCTAAGTCAACAACCTTCCCGACATCCTGTCGGTAAAACCGTACCCCGATTCCGGATGTCTTCCACATGAGAGAACCCGCCCTGTGGACAGGGCGGGTTCAGGGGTCCGAGAAGGCTCGGTGAGCTCGGAGGACTCGGCGGGCTCGGCGGGCTCGGCGGATTCGGGAGCTCCGGACGGTTACGGCAGGGTGAGGATCTCCGCGCCGCTCTCGGTGACGACGAGGGTGTGCTCGAACTGCGCCGTGCGCCTGCGGTCCTTCGTCACGACGGTCCACCCGTCGTCCCACATGTCGTACTCGTGCGTGCCGAGCGTGAGCATGGGCTCGATGGTGAAGGTCATCCCGGGCTGGATGACGGTGGTCGCGTTCGGGTTGTCGTAGTGCGGGACGATCAGCCCGGAGTGGAACGAGGAGTTGATCCCGTGCCCGGTGAAGTCCCGGACGACCCCGTACCCGAAGCGTTTCGCGTACGACTCGATGACGCGTCCGATGATGTTGATCTGACGCCCCGGCCTGACCGCCTTGATCGCGCGGTCGAGGGACTCGCGGGTCCGCTCCACGAGGAGCCGCGACTCCTCGTCCACGTCACCGACCAGGTAGGTCGCGTTGTTGTCGCCGTGCACACCGCCGATGTACGCCGTGACGTCGAGGTTGACGATGTCACCGTCGCGCAGCACCGTGGAGTCGGGGATGCCGTGGCAGATGACCTCGTTGACCGAGGTGCACAGCGACTTGGGGAAACCGCGGTAGCCGAGGGTCGACGGGTAGGCGCCGTGGTCGCACATGTACGCGTGCGCCACCCGGTCCAGCTCGTCGGTCGTCACACCCGGCGCGATGAGCTTCGCGGCCTCGGCCATCGCCTGCGCGGCGATCCGCCCGGCGATCCGCATCGCCTCGATCGTCTCGGGCGTCTGCACCTCCGGTCCGGTGTACGGCGTGGGGGCGGGCTTTCCCACGTACTCGGGGCGCCTGATGTTTCCCGGCACGGGACGGGTGGGAGAAAGCTCCCCTGGTACGAGCAGCGACTGGCCAGACATGGCAGCGAGTCTAACCAGCGGGCATGGGGGAACATGTCCCTGGCGAAAGGAGCTGGTGATGGCCCTGTTCAAGAAGCGGACGGTCGGCAAGCCCGGCGAGTGGTACTACTGCCTGGAGCACAAGAAGGTCGAGGAGGGCCCCGACTGCCCGGGCAAGGACCGCTTCGGCCCGTACGCCAGCCGCGAGGAGGCCGAACACGCGATGGACATCGCGCGGGAGCGGAACCTCGAATGGGAGACGGACCCGAAGTGGCACGACGCCTCGGGCAAGGCACCGGGCGCCGAGGACGACTGAGGCGCCGGGCGTCGAGGACGACCGGGACACCGGGCGCCGAGGACAACCGGGACACCGGGCGCCGGGAGGGCCGAGGTGCCCGGCTCCGGGGGTGACGGTGGGTGCCCCGGGCCCGGGTCGTCCGCCGAGTGGCTGTGTACCGGTCGCCTCAGGACGCGGTCACCGGGGGAGCGGGAGGGGCGCTCTCCGCTCGCGCGGAGCGCATCCGCAGCGCGTGCTCGTTCGTGCGGTCGTCGTAGGACATCAGCTTCGGGAGACCGACGGCGAGCAGCCCCACCGCTCCGACGCAGAGCGCGCCGCCGGCCCAGACCGATGCCCGTACGCTCGTCAGCGCGGCCATGCCGCCGGAGCGCACCTGGCCGAGCTGGGGCCCGACGGAGTACGACAGCAGCTCGATCCCGGCGAGCCGTCCGCGCAGCTCGTCCGGGATCGTCCGGTTCCAGATGGCAGCACGGAAGATTCCGCTGATCATGTCGCAGGCGCCCGCGAGGACGAGGAAGAGCAGCACCAGCCGGACGTCGTGCACCAGGCCGGCGCCGGCCACCGCGAGCCCCCAGCAGGCCGCCGCGAGCGCCACCATCCGTCCGTGCCGGTGCACGCGTGAGGTCCACCCGCTGGTGAGGCTGACGAGCAGCGAGCCGGCGGGGACGGTCGCGTACATCAGCCCCAGCGACCAGGCGGCGTGCAGGTCGTCCGCGAGGAACGGCAGCACCGCGAGCGGCATCGCGAAGAACATCGCCGCGAGGTCGACCGCGTACGTACCGAGGAGTTCCTTGCGGCTCCACGCGTAGCGCGCGCCCTCGGCGATGGACCGCAGCGACGGTTTCGCCGCCTCGTGCGAGGCGGGCGACGCCGCGATCCCCGCCATGATGGCCACCGACACGGCGAACGTCACCAGGTCGACGGCGTAGGCCCAGCCCAGTCCGGCGTACGCCACGACCACGCCCGCCAGCGCCGGGCCGGCGACTCCGCCCACCGTCCAGCGCAGCGAGTTGAGCGCGCCCGCGGCCGTCAGGTGTTCGTGCGCCACGATCCGCGGGGTGAGCGAGTCCATCGCGGGCCGCTGGACCGAGCTGAGCGCGGCGGAGAGCGCTGCGACCACGTACAGGGGCCACACCGCGGGGTGCGGCACCGTCGCGTCGACGAGCAGGGCGGCGCACAGCAGGCCCTGCCCGGTCTCCGTCCACACGATCAGCTTCCGCTTGTCCAGGGCGTCGGCGAGTGCCCCGCCGTACAGTCCGAAGACCACCATCGGGATCAGTTCCACGGCGCCGATCGCGCCGACCGCCGCCGCCGACCCGGTGAGCACCTTCAGCTGCACGGGCAGAGCGACGAACGTCAGGAAGCTCCCGAAGTTGGTGACGAGCCCCGCCACCCACAGCCGCCGGAAGTCGGCGGAGGTCCGCCAGGGCGCGAGATCGGGCAGCAGTCCGCGCAGCCGGGAGGGGGGAAGGCCGTCAGTCACGTCGGGCCATGTTCGGCGGACCGAGCAGGCGGGGCAACTGTTTTACGGCGCCGACACCCGTACCGGACCCGGTTTCGGACACCACCGGGGGAGACCTCCCCCGCTGCCGCCGCTGCCGCCGCTGCCGCCGCTACCAGCGGTACGACGGTGGGGACGTCAGTTGGTCCGCGATGCGGGACAGGCGGTCGCGGAAGCGGTGGCGGCCCCGGGGGGAGGGCAGCGCGTTCTCCCCGGCCGCCGCGCTGACCAGATGCTGCACGGTGTCGAGGTCGAGCTCGGGATCCGGCGGCACCGCGAGCGACTCGTGCGCCAGCGCCGGCAGCTCGCCGTCCCCCCGGGACAGGGCCAGTACCGTCGCCCCGGCCCGCCGGGCGTCGTGCACCCGCTCCAGCAGCGCGGCCCCGGGTGCGTCCGGGGCCACCACGAGCAGCGTCTCCCCGCGCCGGGCCGCCTCGATCCGGCCGAGCCCCACCGCCAGATGCGCCGGATCGGACTCCCGCGCCCCGTGCCGCACCAGCGTCGGCGACAGCTCCGGCGTCCCCGACCAGGCCGCCTCGTCCACCAGATGCGCCGCGAGGTGCCAGGGCTCGTACTCCTCGGAACCGACCAGCAGCAAACCGCCGCCGTACGACACCACGGATCCCCGCAGCGTTCCGCCGAACCGCCGTGTCGCACCCAGCCATTCGGTCCCGGCAAGCACTTCGCGCAGCAACGCGACCCGTACGGCGTCCATGGCCGCATCCTGCCGCAACCAGCCACTCGTGACCCGGAGTTCACCACGAATTCGCCCAAGTTGGGCAGAAGTCCACACCACTGACCCCACCAGCAACCGCAGCAGGGAGCCCGGCCATGACACAGTCGAGCGCGGAACCCGGCACCGACACCGGCACCGGCACGGAGACGGAGACGGAGACGGAGACGGGCACGGGCACGGAGACGGGCACGGGAGCCGTGGTGAGCGTTCCCTTCCGTGCCGGGCACGAGGGCTACGCCAGCTTCCGGATCCCCGCCGTCGTGGCCACCCGGACCGGTACGCTGCTGGCCTTCTGCGAGGGCAGGGTCGGCTCCGCGAGCGACCACGGACACATCGACATCGTGCTCAAGCGGTCCCTGGACGGCGGCCGGACCTGGGGGCCGCTCCAGGTCGTCGCGAACAACGGGGTCGACCTCGCCGGCAACCCCGCGCCCGTCACCCTCGACACCGGCCGCGTCCTGCTCGTCCACGTCCGCAGCGCGGCCGGAGCCTCCGAGGACGCCCTGCTGCGCGGCAAGGTGAAGGCGGCCGACGGGCGGCGCGTGTGGAGGCAGCACAGCGACGACGACGGGCTCACCTGGTCGGGCCCGAAGGAGATCACCGCGCAGGTGAAGAAGGCGGGCTGGCGGTGGTACGCCACCACCCCCGGGCACGCCATCCAGCTCGGCTCCGGCCGGGTGGTGGTACCCGGCAACCACACCCTGCCGCCCACCGGTACGGACAACGGCACCGAGGCGAAGTACAACAGCGGCCACTGCCTGCTCAGCGACGACCGCGGCGCGACCTGGTACCTCGGATACGTCGACGAGAACACCAACGGCTATGTCAACGTCAACGAGACCACCGCCGCCGAACTCCCCGACGGCCGCGTCTACTTCAGCACCCGCAACGACTCCCCGTCGCCCGGGAACCGGGCCGACGCCCACTCCCGCGACGGCGGCAGAACCCTGGTCAAGCCGTTCCGCCCGCAGGCCGGCCTCGTCACCCCCGCCGTCCAGGGCAGCCTCCTCCAGCTCCGGGACCCCGACCTGCTCCTGTACTCCGGGCCCGCGGACCCGGCGTTCCGCGCCCTGATGACCATTCGTGCCTCGGCCGACGGCGGCACCACCTGGCGGCCCGTCCACACGGTGGACGGGCTGCCCGCCGCGTACTCCGATCTCGTCCGCGTCGACACCGCGACCGTCGGACTCCTCTACGAGACGGGCGACTTCGGCGCGTACGAGACGATCACCTTCCGGCGCGTTCCGGTGACCGCGCTCGGGTGACCGTACTCACCCGGGGTGCTCGGCCGTCCGAGGCGCGTGGCCGTGACCCGCGCACGTAAGGTCGGCCCATGACCTCTACTGACAGTGCACAGAAGGCCCCCGCCAAGGACCCCTGGGACCTGCCCGACGTGTCCGGGCTCGTCGTCGGCGTGCTCGGCGGCACCGGTCCCCAGGGCAAGGGCCTCGCCTACCGCCTCGCCAGGGCGGGACAGAAGGTGATCATCGGCTCGCGCGCGGCCGACCGCGCGACGAGCGCCGCCGAGGAGCTCGGCAACGGGGTGGAGGGAGCCGACAACGCGGAGACCGCGCGGCGCAGCGACATCGTGATCGTCGCCGTGCCGTGGGAGGGCCACGGCAAGACCCTCGAATCGCTGCGCGAGGAACTGGCCGGGAAGCTGGTCGTCGACTGCGTCAACCCGCTCGGCTTCGACAAGCAGGGCGCGTACGCGCTCAAGCCGGAGGAGGGCAGTGCCGCCGAACAGGCCGCCGCCCTGCTGCCCGGCTCGCGCGTCACCGCGGCCTTCCACCACCTCTCCGCCGTGCTGCTCGCGGACCCGGAGATCGAGGAGATCGACACCGATGTGATGGTCCTCGGCGAGGAGCGGGCCGACGTCGAGATCGTCCAGGCCCTCGCGGGCCGCATCCCCGGTATGCGGGGCGTGTTCTCCGGCCGGCTGCGCAACGCCCATCAGGTCGAGGCCCTGGTCGCCAACCTGATCTCGGTGAACCGCCGCTACAAGGCACACGCGGGCCTGCGGGTGACAGACGTATAGGGCGTGTGGGGGACACTGGTGGAAAGCAGTGTCCCCCCGACAGGAGCCGACCCCATGCCCCGCCTCGCTCTCTACGCCCTCGCCGTCTGTGTCCTCTCCGTGGCCGCGGCCGTCGTCTCGTTCGTCCAGGGAAACTGGCTCGGCGTCGTGTGGGTGCTGCTGGCGGGTCTGTCGTCGAACATGACCTGGTATTACGCGCGGCGGGGCAGGTCCGTCAGCTGACCGTGCAGAACTCGTTGGTGCCCTGCCAGAAGCGGTAGAACTCCTGGCCGCAGTACGTCTGGACCTCGTTGATCCCCAGGCTGTTCAGGATCGAGTGGATCACGTCGAAGAACGCCGTGTTCACCGACGGGATCCACAGCACCGCGAACACGGCGAGCAGACCGAACGGAGCGAAGGGCTCCACCTGGCGCTTGACGTTGTACGACAGCCAGGGCTCGATCACGCCGTAGCCGTCCAGGCCCGGGACCGGCAGGAAGTTCAGGATCGCGGCCGTGACCTGGAGCAGCGCGAGGAACGCCAGCGCGAACTGGAAGTCCCGCGGCACCCCGTCCAGCGCGTGCAGCCAGAACGGGGCCGTGCACACGACGGCGAACAGGACGTTCGTCAGCGGGCCCGCCGCCGAGATCAGGCTGTGCTTCCAGCGGCCCTGGATGCGGTTCCGCTCGATGAAGACCGCGCCGCCCGGCAGACCGATCCCGCCCATGATCACGAAGATCACCGGCAGCACGATGCTCAGCAGCGCGTGCGTGTACTTCAGCGGGTTCAGGGTCAGATAGCCCTTGGCGCCGATCGAGATGTCGCCGCTGTGCAGCGCGGTGCGCGCGTGCGCGTACTCGTGGAGGCAGAGGGAGACGATCCAGGCCGCCGTGACGAACAGGAAGACGGCCACGCCGGGCTGCTCGGCGAAGCCGCTCCACGTCGCCCAGCCGGTCACCGCCGTCACGGCCACGATCCCGACGAAGACGGGGCTGATCCTCCGGTCGCTGCGGCGGGTCGCGGCGGTGGTCATGGGGCTCCCTGGACTGGCTGGGCTGATTCCTGCGTGCTCGGGCCTGCCCGACCGTACCGGGCTCATTCCTGCCCGACCGTACCGGGGCGCATGCCGACCCGACCGTACCGGGCTCATGCCGAAAACGTCTCGCCATCGGGCATTGGTTCCGGGGAGGGTGGGGGGATGGGGCGATGGTGGGTGTTCTACGCGGACTGGCAGATGGAGTGCTGCGGCACCCCGTTCTCGGTGGGGGACGAGGTGAGCTGGCCGCTTCTGCTGGGAGACGCGGACGACGTGCTCGGAGGGGGCTGGTCCGAGGAGCTCAGCGAGATCGCGGCGACGGTGGAACCGGTGTCTTACGAGGACGGGGTGATCCGGATGCTGCGCGCGGACGACGGCCTGATCGTGGCACTCCCCGGTGATTCCGGCGATCCCGGTGAGCTCGGTGAGCTCGGGAAGGGGGGCGGGAACGTGGATACCGGCTGGGACGCGGATGCAGGCGGGGACGTGGACGAGCACGGGGACGGTGCCGGAACCGGCCCGGGACGACGGGTCGGGAGGACCGGCCTGCTCACCGTCGAACGGCACGGTGCCCAGTGGTCCGAGACGACCGGTACGGTCCGTACGATCCACGTGGTGCACCAGGATCTCGCGGAGACCGTCACCGGCTCGCGCGGCTGGGGACCGGGGACGGCGGCGCGGTCGCTGGAGGCCGTCCACCGCAGCCCCAAGTGGTTCGGCGAGGGCCGGGCCGGAGTCCTTGCCGAGCTCGAGCTACCCGCCCCCGGCACCTGACGTCACCGGAGACAATGGACCCCGTGCGCTATCGCATCCTCGGCACCACCCAGGCACTCCGCCCCGACGGTACGGCCGTCCCGGTCGGCGGGGCGCGGCTGCGTGCCCTGCTGACCGTTCTCGCGCTGCGGCCCGGACGGACCGTCTCCGCCGCCGTCCTGGTCGACGAGGTGTGGGACGGCGACCCGCCGGCGGACGCGCCCGGCGCGCTGCAGGCGCTGGTCGGGCGGCTGCGCAGGGCGCTCGGCGCGGACGCGGTGGAGTCGGTCGAGGGCGGCTACCGGCTGGCGGCGTCGTCCGACGACGTCGACCTGCACCGTTTCGAGCGGCTCGCGGGGGAGGGCACCCGCGCCCTCGTCGACGGCGACCCCGCGAAGGCGGCCGCCGCCCTGGACGACGCGCTCGCCCTGTGGCACGGCCCGGCCCTCGCCGATCTCCCGGACCGCGCCGCCGAGTCGGCCCGCTGGGAGACCCGCCGTCTCGACGTCCGGCGGGCCCGCCTCACCGCGGGCGTCGCCCTCGGCCACGCCGATCAGGCCCTGCCCGAGCTCACGGCCCTCTGCGATCTGCACCCGCTCGACGAGCCGCTGCACCTCCTGCGGCTGCGGGCGCTGCGTGACGCGGGCCGGCCCGCCGAGGCCCTCGCCGCCTACGAGTCCGTACGCGCGCTCCTCGCCGACCGCCTGGGCTCGGACCCGGGTCCCGAGCTGCGTTCCCTGCACGCGGAACTGCTGGCCGGACCCCGGGACCGGGCCGGAGTCCGCGACGGGGTGGGTGTGCGTTCCGGCACCGCAAGGCACACCGGCCCGGTCACGGGACCCACGTCCGCCCCGGTCCCGGACCCAGCCGCAACCTCGACCCCGGCCCCGGCCCCGGCTCCCGCCCACCCCTCCGTGTCCGCCTCCGCCGAGGGCGCCCCCGCTCCGGGCGCGCACACCGCAGCCCCGGCCGGGGGCGGGGGCGCCGGCGTCGGCACCGGCATCAACACCGGCGTCTCGGATGCCGCCGTCGTACGCGCGGGCGCCGGGCGGCCGGTCCAAGTCGACGGCCGCCACTCCCCGGACGTCACCGCCCCCGCCGAAGGCGAGGCCACCCACGCCCCCGGGCCGTCGTCCGGCACCCGTACCCGCCCCGCGTCACCGCCGCCCGGCAACCTCCGTGCCCGGCTCACGTCCTTCGTGGGACGGGAGAAGGACATCGATGCCATCCGGGGCGATCTCGCGGCGGCCCGGCTCGTGACCCTGCTCGGGCCCGGCGGGGCGGGCAAGACACGGTTGTCGCAGGAGGCGGCCGAGGCGCTGGCCCCCACCCTTCCGGACGGGGTGTGGCTGGCCGAACTGGCCCCGGTGGACGACCCGAAGGCCGTGCCCGAGGCCGTGCTGACCGCCGTCGGCGCCCGCGAGACCGTGCTGCGCGGAGCCGGTGCCGAGGAGATGCGGGCCGTGGCCGACCGGCACGACGACCCGCTCACCCGGCTCGCCGAACACTGCGCCAAGCGCCGGATGCTGATCGTCCTCGACAACTGCGAACATGTCGTCGACGCCGCCGCGCACCTCGCCGAGGCCCTCCTGGAACGCTGTCCCGGTGTGACCGTGCTCGCCACCAGCCGTGAACCCCTCGGCATACCGGGGGAGTTGCTGCGCCCGGTGGATCCGCTGCCGGAGCCCGTCGCGCTGCGGCTGCTCGCCGACCGGGGTTCCGCGGCCCGGCCCGGTTTCCGTGTCGAGGACGACCCCGAGGCGGCCGCCGAGATCTGCCGACGCCTCGACGGCCTCCCGCTCGCCATCGAACTCGCCGCCGCCCGGCTGCGGATGCTCACCCCGCGCCAGATCGCCGACCGGCTCGACGACCGGTTCCGGCTGCTGACCTCGGGCAGCCGTACCGTGCTGCCCCGGCAGCAGACCCTGCGCGCCGTCGTCGACTGGTCCTGGGACCTGCTCGACGAGGCCGAACGGGACGCTCTCGGGCGGCTGTCGGTGTTCGCGGGCGGCTGCGACCTCGCCGCCGCCGAGGCCGTCTTCGGTCCGGCCGCGCTGGACGTCCTCGGCTCGCTCGTCGACAAGTCCCTTGTCGTCGCCGCCCCTTCGGGCGAAGCGGACCTGGAGATGCGCTACCGGCTGCTGGAGACCGTCGCCGAGTACGCGGGCGAACGCCTGGACGAGTCCGGCGCCCGCGAGGCCACCGAGCGCGCCCATCTCACGTACTACCGCGAACTCGCCCGCACCACCGACGCCTTGCTGCGCGGCCCAGGACAGCGTGCCGCGATCGACCTCATCGAGCGCGAGTACGAGAACCTGCGCACCGCCCTGCGGCACGCCGTCGCCGAACGCGACGAGCAGGAGGCGCTGTGCATGGTCCTCTCGCTGGCCTGGTACTGGCAGATCCGAGACCAGCGCGTCGACGCCCGCGCCTGGTCCAAGGAGGTGATGGGCCTCGGCCCCGACCCCTTCGCACCGCCCGTGCGCCCGGCCGTCCCGCTGTACGAGCGCTGCACGGACTCGCCGCCGCCGATGCGCGAGGAGGTCCTCGAAGAGGCCCGGCGCGGCGTCCACCTCGTCCATCTCGCCTATATGGACATGGACATGGGGGCCTGGCAGACCCCGGAGGCCCAGGAGAAGCTCCGTACCATCAGCGTGACCTACGAGCCCGGGATGCCGCAGACCTGCCGTACCCCCGGCTACCTCTGGTTCTACGCCGTGCTGCTCACCGGCACGATGGAGCGGTTCACCGAGGTGATCAACAAGACGGTCAGCACCTGCCGCGAACTCGGCTACGACTGGGAACTGGCCACCGCCCTCCAGATGCGCGCCAACGTCCTCGCCAACCGCGCCGACATGGCGGGCGACGCCACCGTGGACGCGGACGAGGCACTGGAGCTCTTCGGACGCATCGGTGACGCCTGGGGCGCCGCCGAATCCCTCTCCGCGCGTGGGGAGGCGCATGAACGCAAGGGCGACTTCCGGGCCGCGGCCGCGGACTACGCGGAGGCGGGGAAGTACGCCGAGCGTCTGGGCGCGCGCGCCCAGAGTGCGGTGCTCAGCGTCCGGCTCGGCGGCATGTACATCGAGTTGGGGGACCCCGAGCAGGGCGAGCGGATGATCCGCGAGGTCCTGGCGAACGGACACGGTGCCCACAACGAGGCCTTGCCGGCGGCCCACCTCTTCCTCGCGACCTGGCTCGGCCGCAGCGGCCGGGTCGCCGAGGCGCGCGAGCAGATACGGCTGCTCCGTCAGGACTTCGCAGCCGGCTCCTTCGTCGTCTTCGACGGGTTCATGCTCGGAATCGAGGCCTGGCTGGACGCGATCGACGGGCGCAGCGAAAGCGCCCTGGACAAGGCGCGGCTGGCGATGGAGCGGTCCACCGACCGGCTGTCGCGGATGATCGCGCCGCACATGCCTTCCGCCCATCTGACCACGGCCGCGATAGCTCTCACCGGTCTGGACGGCGGCAGTCGAGCCCGGGACGCGGCCCGCCTGCTGGGCGCCGCGGACGCACTGCTGCCGCCGGGCCACGTCGCCGGTCCCATGGAGGTCGGGGTGCGCGAGCAGGCCGAGACGGGGGCGCGGGCGCTGCTCGGCGACGCGGCGTACGAGGCGGCACACGCGGAGGGCGGCGGCCTCTCCGAGGAGGAGGCCACCGCCCTCATCTGAGGCGCGGACGCGAACCGGCGCGCCCCGGCCCCGGTGACGGGGCCGGGTCCGTGCGTCGGACGTCAGCTCTTGGTGCGGAACTTGTGGATGGCGATGGGCGCCATCACCAGGGTGATGGCAGCCGACCAGCCGAGGGTCAGCCACAGGTCGTGCGCGACCGGTCCGCCCACCATCAGACCCCGAGCGGTGTCCGCGAGGTTGGACAGCGGGTTGTAGTCGGTGAAGGTCTGCAGCCAGCCGGGCATGGTCCCGGTCGGTGTGAAG
Source organism: Streptomyces sp. NPDC002742 (assembly GCF_042888885.1). NCBI lineage: Bacteria > Bacillati > Actinomycetota > Actinomycetes > Kitasatosporales > Streptomycetaceae > Streptomyces > Streptomyces sp. NPDC002742. The sequence continues at coordinate 76,790 of NZ_JBIAQF010000021.1, read as the reverse complement.
ATCGACGAGCCGAACTGCAGCGGGAACAGCACCAGGAAGCCCATCGCCTGGACGGACTGGGCGTTCTTCATCGTCACCCCGAGGACCAGGAAGATCCACATCAGGGCCGAGGAGAACAGGGCGGCGAGCCCCACGGAGGCGAACAGGCCCGGCCAGTTCGTGATGTGGAAGCCCACCAGTACGCCCACGATCATGAGGACCGTGGTGGCGACGATCATCCGCATCAGCTCCACGACGATCTTGGCGAAGAGCACGGAGCCCCGGCCGATCGGCAGGGTGCGGAAGCGGTCCATCACCCCCTTGTGGAAGTCCTCGTTGAAGCCGGTGCCGACGGCTGTCGCCATGTTCATGGTCGTCATCGCCATCAGGCCGGGGATCACGTACTGCACGTACACGTCCTGGCCGCCGCCCAGCGACTGCCCGATGGAGCCGCCGAAGACGTACACGAACAGCAGGGTGAAGATGATCGGCATCAGGACGGCGTCGAACATCGACTCGGGGTCCTGGCGGATCCACAGCAGATTGCGGCGGATCAGGGCGCCGATGTGGCGGGCGTGCGCACGCGGCGAGATGCGGGCGTCGGCCTCGACGGCGAGGGGGGCTTCGGCGGTGGCGGTGACGGTGGCGGTGCTCATGCGGAGACCTCCTCGTAGGCGCGGGCGGGGTTCTCGTCCTGCGGGGCACTGGCCTTGTGGCCGGTGAGGGAGAGGAACACCTCGTCCAGAGTGGGCAGTTCGGTGGAGATGGAGGCGATCGTGATGCCGCGCGCGGTGACCGCGCCGACCACGGCGGTGAGCTGCTCGTCGCTGAGGATCGGGACCAGCACGCTGTCGGTCTCGCTGTCCACCATCGTGGTGGCGAGGCCGGTGAGTCCCAGCTCGTCGAACATGGTGGCCAGCGGGCGCAGTTGCAGCGGGTCCGCCGGGCGGATCCGCAGCGTCCGTCCGCCGACGCGGGCCTTCAGCTCGTCGATCCGGCCGCCGGCGATGACCTTGCCGCGGTCGATGACCGTCAGCTCGGAGGCGAGCTGCTCGGCCTCCTCCATGTACTGCGTGGTGAGCAGCACGGTGACGCCGTCGGCGACCATGCGCTTGACCTCCTGCCACACCTCGTTGCGGGTGCGCGGGTCGAGGCCGGTCGTCGGCTCGTCCAGGTACAGCACGGCCGGGCTGCCGATCATCGAGGCGGCGAGGTCGAGCCGGCGGCGCATACCGCCGGAGTACGTCGACGCCGGGCGCTTGGCGGCCTCGGTGAGGGAGAAGCGCTCCAGGAGCTCGTCGGCGCGGCGGCGGGCCTCCTTGCGGGGCAGGTCGAGCAGCCGCCCGATCATGTAGAGGTTCTCCCAGCCGGGGAGCTTCTCGTCGACCGAGGCGTACTGGCCGGTGAGGCCTATCACCCGGCGCAGCTGCCGGGGCTGCTTCAGCACGTCGAAGCCTGCGACCGTGGCCGTTCCGGCGTCGGGGGTGATGAGGGTGGACAGGCAGCGGACGAGGGTGGTCTTGCCGGCGCCGTTGGGGCCGAGGACTCCGAGGACGGTGCCCTCGCGCACGTCCAGGTCGATCCCGTCCAGCGCCTTGGTCTCGCCGTAGTGCTTGACCAGCCCCCGTACGGTGACGGCGCTGCGGCCGTCCGCGGCTTGTCGGGGCGTGTTGTCGATTCGCGTCATGTCCATCAAGGTGCCAGTCCCCACCGACAAACGACCGACAGGATGCCGACAGGTTCGGGTCGTTACCGATAGGTCGCCGACAGCCGACCGACAGTCGACCGACAGGACCCGGAAGGGGTGCGGAAGGGACGTGGAGAGCACGCGGAGAGGGCGCGGAAAGGCGACAACCCGCCGACGGGGGAAGATCGGCGGGTTGTCTCTCGTGCCGCAGTGGCTCAGGGGCCTCGGTGGTCGCGCGTTCCCGCGGGGGCCTCGGACGGACGGAGGCGAGGGCCGGCGTACGCGAGGGTTGGCGTACGCGAGGGCTAGCGGACGGAGTGCTCCTCCAGCGGGAACGTCCCGCCGACCACGTCCTCGGCGAACGCCTTCGCCGCGTCGCCCATGATGCCGCGCAGGTCGGCGTACTGCTTGACGAACTTCGGCATCTTGCCGCCGGTCAGGCCGAGCATGTCGGTCCACACCAGGACCTGCGCGTCGGTCTCGGGGCCCGCGCCGATGCCGACGGTCGGGATGTGCAGGGTGCGCGTGACCTCGGCGGCGAGCTCGGCCGGGACCAGTTCGAGGACGACGGCGAACGCGCCCGCGTCCTGGACGGCCTTGGCGTCCCGCAGCAGTTGCTGCGCGGCTTCCTCGCCCCGGCCCTGGACGCGGTAGCCCATGGCGTTCACGGACTGCGGGGTCAGGCCGATGTGCGCCATCACCGGGATGCCGGACTCCACCAGCAGCTCGATCTGGCGGTGCGATCGCTCTCCGCCCTCCAGCTTCACTGCGCCCACCCCGGCCTCCTTGACCAGGCGGGTCGCCGAGCGCAGGGCCTGCACCGGACCCTCCTGGTAGGACCCGAAGGGCAGGTCGCCGACGATCAGGGCGCGGCTGGTGCCCCGTACGACCGCGGCGGACAGCATGGTCATCTCGTCCATGGTGACGGGGACGGTCGTCTCGTACCCCAGGTGGCAGTTGCCCGCCGAGTCGCCGACGAGCATGACCGGGATGCCGGCCTCGTCGAAGACCGACGCGGTCATCGCGTCGTAGGCGGTGAGCATGGGCCACTTCTCGCCGCGCTCCTTGGCGGCGGTGATGTCGCGCACCGTGATACGGCGGGTGGTCTTGCCTCCGTACAGCGCCTTGCTGCTGTCGGTGGCCTTGAGGGCACCCTCCGCAGGCTGCTTCTGGGCAGCAGAGAGCTGCGTCATCGCAACGGCTCCTTCTGTCATCTCGAGGCACCCTGACGGCGTCCCCGGATCACCTCCATGGTGGCACCTCGTGCTACGCGCGGCTAGACCGGGCTCACCGGACTCGATGTCGTTCACACCACGCCCGCTCCCGGCCGCCTCGCCCGCCATGCCGCACCCGCTGCCGACCACGCCCGCTCCCGGCCGGCCGCCCGTCTCCGGCCAAGGGCCTAGGTCCCTCACGGGTGGCCCAGGTCTCTTCGTAAGTTCTGCGTAAAGCATTTCCGATACGAGACGGTGTCGTATCGAATTACCCCTAGGGTGGTTGCCATGACAACTTCCGCTCCTCCGCTCGAACGACGGGTACCCGAGGCGGTGCACCGGCGCCGCTGGGCCATCCTCGGCGCGCTCATGCTGAGCCTGCTGATCGTGGTGCTCGACAACTCCATCCTGAACGTCGCGATCAAGACGATCTCGACCCCGGCGCCCACCGGGCTCGGCGCCACGCAGGGTGAGCTGGAGTGGGCCATCAACGCCTACACCCTCGTCTTCGCCGGACTCCTGTTCACCTCGGGCCTCCTCGGTGACCGGCTCGGCCGCAAGAAGGTGCTGCTCGCCGGTCTCACCGTCTTCGGTATCGGTTCCGCGCTCGCGGCCGAGTCCGGCTCGCCGGTCCAGCTCATCGCGTTCCGCGCGCTGATGGGTCTCGGCGCCGCCTTCGTGATGCCCGCCACCCTCGCCGTCCTGATGAACGTCTTCGAGCGCGACGAGCAGCCCAAGGCCATCGGCATCTGGGCCGGCGGCGTCGGCCTCGCCATCGCGATCGGGCCGATCACCGGCGGTGTGCTGCTCGACCACTTCTGGTGGGGCTCGGTCTTCCTCATCAACGTGCCGATCGTGATCCTCGCGATCGGTCTGATGGTCTGGCTGGTCCCCGACTCCCGCGACCCGAACCCGGGCCGCCTCGACCCGGTCGGCGTCGTCCTCTCCGTCATCGGCCTCGTCCTGCTCGTCTACGGCATCATCAAGGGCGGCCAGCTCGCCGACTTCACCGACGCGCGCGTCCTCGCGACCATCGGCGCCGGTCTTGCCGTCCTCGTCGCCTTCGTGGTGTTCGAGAAGCGCAGCGACCACCCGTCCATCGATGTCACGTACTTCAAGAACAAGGTCTTCTCGGCCGCGATGTCGGCCATAGCCCTGGTCTTCTTCGCGCTCATGGGCGTGACCTTCTTCTCGGTCTTCTACACCCAGAGCGTGCGGGGTTACTCGCCGCTGCAGACCGGCCTGTTGATGCTGCCGCTGGCCGTGGCCCAGCTCATCTTCGCCCCGCGCGCCCGGCTGGTCGTGGACCGCTTCGGCAACCGCGTCACCTGCACGGCGGGCCTGGTGATCATCGCCGCGACGCTGACCGCGTTCGCCACCCTGGAGGCGGACACCCCGATCTGGCTCCTCGAAGTCATCTTCTTCCTGATGGGCGCCGGCATGGCGCACATCATGACCCCGACCAGCGTCGTCATCATGCAGGCGCTGCCGCGCGAGAAGGCCGGTTCCGCTTCCGCGCTGAGCAACACCTTCCGTCAGGTCGGCGGCGCCCTCGGTATCGCGGTCCTCGGCTCCGTGCTCTCCACGGCCTACCGCAACGGCATCGAGGGCAAGCTCGACCACGTCCCGGCCCCCCTGCGGCACACCGCGGGAGAGTCCATCGAGGCCACCCTCGGCGTCGCCGCGAAGCTCGGCCCGCAGGGCAAGGCGCTGGTCACCCCGGCCCACGACGCGTTCCTGCACGCCATGCACGTCACCGCCCTGTGCGGCGCCGGTGTCGCGGTCATCGGCGCGGTGGTCGTCGCCCTGTTCCTGCCGGGCCGTCCCGAGGCCCCGCAGGCGGGCGAGGGCGAGGGCGAGTTGGTGACGGCCGACCTCGGACAGGACTGACGCCGGCGTACGCGACCGTGGGCACCCCGGGCCGGGGTGCCCGCCGTCGTCGTACACGGGAGAGAATGACACCCGGTCAACGATTGAACGGAGTTCGACGTGAGCCTCGCGGACAGCCGAGACAGGCAAGGGTGCCCCGGCCGGGGACGTCCCCGCAGCGAGGCGGTGGAGCGCGCCATCGTCGAGGGCGTGATGAAGCTCCTGGAGGACGGGGTCCCGCTCGCGGACATCTCCATCGAACGCCTCGCGCGCACCGCCGGCGTCGGCAAGGCGACGATCTACCGCCGCTGGAGCGGGAGGGAAGAGCTCTTCGTCGACGTACTGCGCGGCGCCGAGCCCGCGGACCCCGAACTGCCCGGCGTCTCCATGCGCGATGACCTCGTCGTCCTGCTGGAGTCGCTGCGCCGGCGCGGCCTGGTCAGCCGCTCGTCGGCGATCCTGCACAACGTCTACGCGCAGATGAAGAGCAGCCCCAAACTGTGGGCCGCGTACGACGCCACGGTCGTAGCCCCCAGACGCCAGCTGGGCTACGAGGTGCTGCGCCGCGGCCAGGAGAACGGCGAACTCCGCGACGACGTCGACATCGAACTGCTCAACGACATGTTCGTCGGCCCGATGCTCGTCCGCTCCGTCATGCGTCCGGACACCGAACTTCCCGAGGGTCTCGCCGAACGGATCGTCGACACGCTGCTGGAGGGCCTGCGCCCCGCCCGGCCGTGACACGACCTGTTTCTGACGGGGTGAATGTGCGCGTTTCGTCACAGAGCGCGCATCGTGTGCCCGTATGCGGAACTCCGGGCGGGAAGTTGAACGTCACCTTGCCTGTACGGCCGTCATGGACGGCGAGAACGACACCGAACATCCCCTAGGGTCGTAGTCGAGGGGCAGATGGTGCGCACGGCAGTTTGTGAGGCGACGGTATGGCGCAGGCGTATATGACGGAGACGGGCAGCGACGGTCGGGGGCCGGAGCGCAGAGAGTCCCGGCTTCGGCGCCTGCTCGACGGCTGGCGCGGTGACCGCGGCATCTGGCGGCGCGGGCTGGTCCTCGGCGCCCTCGCGCTGCTGCTCGCCCTCGTGATGCTGACGCACGGGCGGATCCCGAACCGGATCGGCAACCTCGGCAGCCTCACGGAGACCTTCCTGCCGTGGCTCGGGGTGTTCATCCCGGTCCTGCTGGTCCTCGCCTTCGTGCGGAAGTCGGCCAGTGCCCTGATCGCCGTGCTGCTGACCGGCGTGGTCTGGCTGAACCTCTTCGGTGGACTGCTCACCGACAAGACCGGCGGCGGCGGCGATCTGACCGTCGCCACCCACAACGTCAACGCCGACAACCCGGACCCGTCCGGCACCGCCCGTGACGTGGCCGCCTCGGGTGCCGACGTGCTCGCGCTGGAGGAACTGACGGCCTCGGCGGTCCCGGTGTACGAGAAGGCGCTCGCCCCGACCTACAAGTACCACTCGGTGCAGGGCACCGTCGGGCTGTGGAGCAAGTACCCGCTCAGTGATATCCGGCCGGTGGACATCAAGCTGGGCTGGACGCGTGCCATGCGGGCCACCGTGTCGGCGCCGGCCGGCCGGGTCGCGGTGTACGTGGCCCATCTGCCCTCGGTGCGGGTGAAGATGAAGGCCGGGTTCACCGCCCGGCAGCGCGACAAGAGCGCGAACGCGCTGGGCGAGGCGATCGCCGACGAGCCGGTCGAGCGGGTCGTCCTGCTCGGTGACCTGAACGGCACGATGAACGACCGGGCCCTGAACGCGGTCACCGCGCAGATGCGTTCCACGCAGGGCGCGGTGGGCAGCGGCTTCGGGTTCAGCTGGCCGGCGTCGTTCCCGATGGCCCGGATCGACCAGATCATGGTCAAGGGCATCGAGCCGGTGACCTCCTGGACCCTGCCCGCGACGGGCAGCGACCACCTCCCGGTCGCCGCCCGCGTCAAGGTGGACGCAAGCGCGTCTTGACCTCCTTGAATCGCGTCTTCCATCAGGACCTAGCGAGGGGACCCGCGCCTCCAGGGATGGGGGAATCGCTTCTCAGTGCTGCTCTGACCTCAACTTTGTTCACGGATCTGCACGATCGGCCTCGGGTTGCCGGTATCGGCAGATACTAGACACGTGCCGTGCACATATTGGCGATTGTGGCTGTGACTCGGAAGGTCCGCCGGTATTCCGGCGGCGTGTACGACTTGGGACTGCATGTCGTGTGGTGCCCGAAGTACCGCCGCCGGGTCGCGGTCCGACTGCGTGAGTTGATCGAAGCGAAGGCGGTGGAGAAGGGCTGGGAGATCATCGCCCTGGAGGTGATGCCCGACCACGTCCATCTCTTCGTCAAGCACGAGCCGAAGGCCTCCGCGTCCTACGTTGCGAACCAGTTCAAGGGCTTCACTTCCCGCGTCCTGCGCGAGGAGTTTCCGCACCTGAAGTCGCGGATGCCTACCCTGTGGTCGTCGTCGTTCTTCGTTGCCTCGGTCGGCGCGGACACGGTCGAGCAGTACATCAACACCCAGTGGGAACGCCCCTGGACCAACAAGCGGAAGAAGGAAGAGGAGGGGACCGTGCACCGCGCGTATAAGTTCCTCCTCCGTCCCACGGTGCGCCAGGAGCAGGCGCTGGGCGAGATGCTGCGGGATCACTGCTCGCTCTACAACGGGGCGCTACAGGAGCGCCAGGACGCCTATCGGCATGTCTCGAAGACCTCGGTGAAGTACGGCGACCAGTCGGCCCAGCTCAAGGACATCCGGGCGTTCGACCCCGAGCGTCAGGGACGCTGGTCGTTCTCCTCCCAGCAGGCCACGCTGCGCCGTCTGGACAAGGCGATGCAGGCGTTCTTCCGCCGTGTCAAAGCCGGCGAGAAGCCGGGCTACCCCCGCTTCCGGGGCGTGAACTGGTTTGACACCGTTCAGTTCCCGAAGGACGGTGATGGGTGCCGCTGGGATTCCACCCCCCACGACTCGGTCACCCGGGTACGCCTCCAGGGCGTCGGGCACATCCGCGTGCACCGGCACCGCGCGGTCAAGGGCCGAGTCAAGACGGTCAGCGTGAAGCGTGAGGGCCGGCAGTGGTACGTCGTCCTGGCCTGCGACGAGGTCCCCGCCGAGCCGCTGCCCGCGACGGGCGCGGTGACCGGCATCGATCTGGGCGTTGCCCACTTCCTGACCACCTCCGAGGGTGAGTACGTCGCCAACCCCCGCCACGGCAAGCGCAACGCCGCAGCCCTGGCCAACGCCCAGCGCGCCCTTGAGGCGTTCCCCCGAAGGAAGCGGGACAACCGGTCGGCCAAGCACCGCCGGACCGTGGAGAAAGTCGCCCAACTGCACCGCAAGGTCAAGCGGCAGCGCGCCGACCACGCCCACAAGACCGCCCTCACGATGGTCCGCACCTACGATGTGATCGCGCACGAACGCCTGAGCATCGCGAACATGGTCCGCGCCCCCAAGGCCAAGCCCGATCCCGACGCCCCCGGCGCCTTCCTGCCCAACGGCACGGCGGCCAAGGCCGGGCTGAACAAGAGCATCCACGACGCGGGTTGGGGGGTGTTCCTGGGCATCCTCGCGCACAAGGCTGAAAGCGCCGGTCGCATGCTGGTTCCCGTGGACCCCCGCAACACCTCCCGCACGTGCCCCCAATGCGGGCACGTGTCCGGCGAGAACCGCGCCACACAGGAGAAGTTTGAGTGCGTGAAGTGCGGGCACACCGCCAACGCCGACATGGTCGGCGCACTCAACGTCGCTGTCAGGGCCGGGCTGGTCCTTCCCGACGTGGCCTAGCCACCGACAGGAGAAGCCCCCCGGATTTATCCAGTGGGGAGGAGTCACCTCCTGGAATACTGGGCCTGGGGCGTAGAGGCGGCCCGGGTCGGGTCTAGGTTCCGCAGTTCGGAGCGCTACGACCTCCCCATGAAGATCGTGCTGAGACGGCGGTCAGCCAGCCGTGCCCGCAGCGTCGGCGGCCACGTCTCGATCGCTTCGCGGTCCTGATCACAGAGGTCGCCTCCGCGCACGATCGACTCGCCGAGGCGCCGGTTCGGGCCCTGGAGCTGCCGACGTTGCTACTGCTCGGTAGCGTCGCGATCACCCTCTCCGGCTCGTCGGGCGCAGTTTGATCGGCTGCGCCAGGCTCTTGATCCGCCGAGCGCCGGGTGACCATCTCCACCGGGGGCGGGTCGGGGGCCGGGAGGTTTCGACTTCGCAGCGCCTCGGACGCGTTGGCGGCAGCTCACCGGCCGTGGGTCTTGCGTTCCAGGGAGTTGAGCCGGTCGATAGCGATCTCGACGTCGATCTGAGCTGTGTGGGCCACTTCTGTCATCTTGCTGAACTTCTCACGATCGCTTGCAGCGCGGCAGGCGTCCTGCTGGCGATAGCGGGTCTCTTCGATCCCGCCGAGGAACCGCACCCGTGTCCGGTCAGTAGGTGCAAGTGTGAAGATCTCTTTCCATGCGTCGGCCACGCGTGTCATGGCGAGCTTGAGTGTCTCGTCATCGCGACGCGCAGCGGAATCGCTCAAAGCGCGGCCAACCCCACGCTGGTCATCGTGCCGGAACCAGTCGGCGTACTTAGGGCCCGAGGTCACGTCTTCCAGCAGGGAGCGGAACTGGACGAGCTGTGTGCGGAGTGCCTCGGCCTCGGGGCCAAGAGCGATCTTGAAGCGCTTCCGCACCCACCACCTCCAAGCACCAGTCGTAAGCGTGAGTGCGAACGCAGCCCATCCCGCCAGCTTGGGCCAGTCGGCCCACCATGACGGGTCAGTGCAGGAAGCAGCAGCCATGTACGAGATTCTGGGGCCAATGGCGTTGGCGCTGTGCCCGTCCTGGTGGATTTGCCTTCGTCGGCTCGACGTAACCGCCGGCTCGCGGACTCCGCTGCTCAGGCGACGTGCCTCAGCGCGTACGTGTCAGGTGACGTTGAGGTCCCGGCGCGCACGGCTGATCAGGTTCTGGGCGTCGGTGCCGAAGACGGCTGACTCGCGGAGGGTGCGCCAGACCTTGAGGTGAGTCGCGACGCTGTCGGCGTCGTCGAGCCAGAGCTCGGCGTGCCAGTTCTCTACGACGACCTGATGTTCGTCGTAGACCCAGAAGCCCCCGCCCGGCGGGATCTTCAGAGACGCGCCGAGGGGCACGATCCCAAGCTCCACGGTGTCCAGGCCGATCACGCCGGAGAGCCGGTCGAGCTGTGCGGCCAGCACTGAGGGCGGGCAGATCAACGCGCGCAGCACGGGCTCCCAGAGGAGGACGTGATACTTCCGGCCCGCGCTGTAGAGGCCCTCCTGGCGCTTCATGCGGGAGCGCACAGCCGTCTCGATATCCCGCACTGAGCCGTGCAGTTCGGTGAATCTGCTGAGAATCGCCCGTGCATAGTCGGGCGTCTGGAGCACGCCGACGATCCACGACGACTCCCAGGCGTGGAGCACCGCCGATCGCGCTTGAGCCTCGTTGTGTGCGTCCTGGACGGCCTTGTGACCCGAGGCCAGTTGGCGCCGCCAACTGCGGATGTGGGACTCAAGTCCACGGAGACGGGCGAGGAGTTCCCCGTCCGCCTCCGGGTGGCCGGTGGCCGAGGCCCAGGCACTGAGCTCGTCGGCCGTGGCCGTCTGCTTGCCGTTCTCCAGCTTGCTGATCTTCGACTGGGGCCACCCCAGCCGCTCTGCCAGGATCGTGCCGGTGAGCCGACCGCCGGGGGCAGACTCGCGCAGCTCCCGGAGTCGCTCACCGAGAGCCGCTCGTGCCTGCTGGAAGTCGGTGCTCACCGGATGGACTCACTGCTCCCTGGTGCCCATGTCGGCTGCGAAGTCCTCGTACGGGACAGCGTGATGCATGGCCGCGTCCCGGACCATGGCGTACCTGATCACCTCGGCGGGCTCGGTGATCAACTCGACGTCGGTGAAGTTGTCGTCGGCGTCGAACCGGAGGAGCGCCACCAGCCGGGAGTCGAAGATCCAGAAGTCCTCTGCGGGGAGGCCCAAGCGATCGGCCTCGGCGCGCGAGAGGCTGCGGATGTCCTCGCCCAAGGCGGTGTTCTTCTCGGCGTACGCGAGCAGGTAGCGCTGTCCCTCGGTCGCCGGGTCGTCAACCAGTCGCACGCGGCCGACCCTCGCGCCGCCCGTTGTCTTCTCGCGGATCGTCACGGACCACGGGGTGGTCAGGTCCCACGCAGGCGCCTCGCCCCGGACGAACTGCGCCCACGTGTCGGTTGCCTCGTCAGAGGCGTACCGGCGCCGGGTCTCCAGCCGCCAGGCGGTGTGCTCGAACCGCTCGAAGAGCTGTCCGAACACGTTCAGGTCGATGATCCTCGCGGCGCGCGTCACCTCCTTGGGCCCCCAGTCCACGATCAGTTCACGAGGCACGACGATCGGTACCTCTCCCTCTCCGAGGTGCCGGAGCTGTGCGATGTCCCCGGGGTCGCTGAGCGGCGGCCCGTGAACGATGACCTCGCCGCTGTCCACGTCCTCGTGCACGGACGGGCAGCCGCCCTCTCCGCTGCCAGTGCCGTTGAAGCGCAGTCGCCTCATGATCATGCCCCTCTCGTCGAGTGTGGATCACTGCGTGCCTTCAGATCAGCTTTGCGTCGCGTCTTGCTCGTCGGCTACGCCTTCGGTGAGGGCACGAGAGGAAGTCTGCGCATAAGTCATCGCGACCCCAGAATATCCGTGAATATCTGGTAGCGCCTCAACTGGCGGGTCTCAACGCTTAGGTCATGACCATTGCACAGAAGTCGGGCACGACCGAAGCCGCCGATGCGGTTGAGGTGCTGCGTGGAGCATTGGCGACGGCCGGGATCGTCCTGCAGTCCCTGGGAGCCGACATGGCCTCCCCTGCCTTGAATCTGATCAACCTGGGGCGAGTGCGCGCCGACGTTGCGCTGAAACTTGCCGATGCTCTGCGCCGGGGTTGCGCGTGAGCGCCCCGACCACCGGCGAGGTGACCCTGTCCGCCGAATGCACGCTGGCGAAGCGGCCGGGCTACGACGATCTGCACCGCGAGTGCAGGCAGATCACGGACGTGCCGATGCCGCACTCGAACGGCCTGCTGCTGATCAAGCGATGCGGCTGCGGGTGTCACCGCCCCGGTGGTGGTCAGGCATGAGTGTCCACGTCTGCCGCGCCTGCGACGAGGTGATTACCGATCCTGCCGATGGTGTGATCATCATGTACGAGCTCGGCAACTCGGGGCCTGGCCGTGACGTCTGGGCGCACCGCGAGCACGCCGACGATGTCGAGCTGATCGACCCTGACCTGCTCAGGATCATGACCCGCATCTGGGTCGCGCAGGAGGCAGCACAGTAGCCCCGCTTCAACAGGGCGGCCAGGATGATCAGTTCATCCTGGCCGCTTGACGTTCACGCCCTTCCGTTGTCAGCGGCGCCTGCCACAATTCCGTCCATGAGTGACGAGCTGGCCTCGCCCGACATGTCCATCGCCTTGGACGCGCCGCAGAACATCCCCGTCGTCAGTGAGTGGCTGCTGGGCACGAGCGCGCTCCTTATGCAGCATCAGGGAGTCCCGGAAATTGCCGAGTTGATCGCTGACGTGACCTCGCTGGAGGTCAGGCTGTGGAACACGCAGTTCGACGAAGAGGGCTACAGGATCGTGCTCATGGTGCAGCCTCACCTATACCCCCGATACGACGAGGCAGCGCTGAAGGGCATCGAGAGGGCCATGGGCATGGTGCTCGGGCCGGCGGGCAAGGACATCGATGAGTTCCACGTCCGCCCGGAGATTCCTCGACTTGCTGCTCGCTGGCGGGAGCAGGTGAAGACCGCGAACGGCCCGAAGCCCAGCAATCAAGGCCGCAAGGTCCGGCTTGAGCCTGATCACCGGGTGGAGGACCAGCTTTACTTCACGAATCAGTACGAGCTTGAGCTGTACCAGACTCTCAAGAAGCGACAAGCCTCCCTGCCGGACAACGAGACCATCGGGATCATGCCGCTCGGTGGGATGCGGGTCCGCAGGCGTGTCCTCGAACCCGATTTCCTGATCACGTATCGCGGACGCGTTGCCGTCATCGAGCTCGACGGTCCGCATCACAGGGACCGGGCCGCTTCCGATCACAGCCGCGACCGGCAGCTCCGCCATGCCGGAGTGGCGTTCGTCGAGCGCCTCAACGTGGAAGAAGTGAAAACCCTGCACGAGGTGGAGAAGTTTGTGGACGACTTCCTGGCTCAGCTCAAGCGATAGACACCACGGAGCCCGGTTGCGGCAGACGTAGATCTCCGAGCCGTCGGCGAAAGGTGATGGACGACGGTCATCGGGCCGCCGCAGATGCCGCACCTGATCGACATCGAGAACTCGTGCTTCGGCCGCCGCCCGGGTTTGTCCGGCGCTCCGGGTCGCTGAGGATCGACTGCACCTCGTTGAAGAGATCAATGGCACTGCGCCGCTGAACGGTCAGCCCTCCGACCCCGGGGGGTCGAAGCGGGCCAGGTCGCGCAGCCAGACACGGGCCGAACTGTCGGACGGCGCGCGCCAGTCGCCGCGCGGCGAGAGCGAACCACCGGCCGAGACCTTCGGCCCGTTCGGCATGGCCGAGCGCTTGAACTGCGCGAACCCGAAGAAGCGGCGGCAGAACACCTCGAGCCAGCGCCGGATCTCCGGCAGGTCGTACGCGACCCGCTCGGCCTCGGGGAAGCCGGGCGGCCAGGCACCCGCGTCCGGGTCGTGCCACGCGTGCCAGGCCAGGAAGGCGATCTTCGACGGCCGGAAGCCGTAGCGCAGTACGTGGAAGAGGGTGAAGTCGTGCAAGGCGTACGGGCCGATCTTCGACTCGGTGGACTGCATCTCCTCGCCCGGCACCAGCTCCGGGCTGATCTCCGTGTCGAGGATCGCGGCGAGCGTCCGGTCGGTGTCCTCGCCGAACTGGTGGCTGCCGATGACCCAGCGGATCAGATGCTGGATCAGCGTCTTCGGCACACCCGAGTTGACGTTGTAGTGGCTCATCTGGTCGCCCACGCCGTACGTGGACCAGCCGAGCGCCAGCTCCGACAGGTCACCGGTCCCGAGCACGATGCCGCCGCGCTGGTTGGCGAGCCGGAACAGGTAGTCGGTGCGCAGTCCGGCCTGCACGTTCTCGAAGGTGACGTCGTACACCGGCTCGCCGGAGGCGAAGGGGTGGCCCATCTCGTCCAGCATCAGCCGGGCGGTCGGTGTGATGTCCAGCTCGGCCGCGGTGACGCCGAGGGAGCGCATCAGCTCGTGCGCGTTGCCCTTGGTGTGGTCGCTGGTGGCGAAGCCGGGCAGGGTGAAGGCGAGGATGTCGCCGCGCGGGCGGCCCGCCCGGTCCATCGCGCGGGCGGCGACGATCAGCGCGTGCGTGGAGTCCAGACCCCCGGACACCCCGATGACCACCTTCGGGCCGCCGATCGCCGCGAGCCGCTGCTGGAGCCCCGCGACCTGGATGTTGTACGCCTCGTAGCAGTCCTGGGCCAGCCGGTCGGGGTCCGCGGGCACGAACGGGAAGCGCTCGATACGGCGCCGCAGCCCCAGGTCGCCGGCCGGCGGGTCGAGCCGGAACGACAGCGTGCGGAAATCGGCGGTGCGGGCGGCGTGGGTGCGCCGGTTGTCGTCGAAGCTGCCCGTCCGGCTCCGCTCCTGCCGCAGCAGGTCGAGATCGACGTCCGCCACGGCGAACTGGTCGTCGAGGGGGAAGCGGTCGGACTCGGCCAGCAGCGCCCCGTTCTCGTAGATCATGGTCTGGCCGTCCCAGGACAGGTCGGTGGTCGACTCGCCGAGGCCGGCCGCCGCGTAGACGTAGGCGGCGATACCGCGTGAGGACGCCGAACGGCACATCAGCTTGCGGTCCTCGGCCCGGCCCACGGTGATCGGGCTGCCGGAGAGGTTGGCGAGGACGGTGGCGCCCGCCAGGGCCGCCTCGGCGCTCGGCGGCACCGGCACCCACATGTCCTCGCAGATCTCCGTGTGCAGCACCAGGCCCGGTACGTCCTCGGCGGCGAACAGCAGGTCCACGCCGAACGGCACGGACTCCCCGCCGACCCGGATCGCGCCGCCGCGCTCGTCGTCGCCCGCGGCGATCTGCCGGCGCTCGTAGAACTCCCGGTAGTTCGGCGGGTACGACTTGGGTACGACACCGAGGACCCGGCCCCGGTGCACCACCACCGCGCAGTTGTAGACCCGGTTGCGGTGGCGCAGCGGGGCGCCCACGACCAGGACCGGCAGGAGCTGCGCCGACCCCGCCACCACCGCCCGGAGCGCCTCCTCGACCTCGTCGAGCAGCGCGTCCTGGAGCAGCAGGTCCTCGATCGAGTAGCCGCACAGTCCCATCTCCGGGAAGACGGCGACGGCGACACCCTCGTCGGCGCAACGGCGCGCCTGGCGCAGGACCGCCTCGGCGTTGGCGTGCGGGTCCGCGATGACGGTGTGGCCCGTGCAGGCGGCGACGCGTGCGAAGCCGTGCTGATAGAGCGACCGGAAGTTCAGAGGAGGCACCCGGCCAGTGTAATCGTCAGAGCGACGCGATGTGGCGCGGGGTGTGCGGCGGACCACCGTCCACGGCGGACGGCGGACGGCGGACGCCGGGTGCCGGGGACACCGGGTGCGGTCTGCCGCGATCCCGGCGTGACGAGAAGGGCGCCTTGCGCCGAACGTGCCCACGGCGGGCGCGGATCCCGGAGAACGCGCGATGCGCCCGCCTCCACTGGGGAAGCGGGCGCATCGTCCGTCGAACGCCGGTCAGCGCCGGCTGAACGAGTCGACGTAGCCCGGGGCGGGGGAACCCACACCGGTGACGTCGTCGTAGCCCTTCACGGCCTTCAGCGAGCTGTCCTTGCCGAGGCTGCGGACCGAGGTGGCCACACCGTCGGCCGCGTCGAAGCCGTTGACGAAGTCGACACGGGCGACGGCGTACTGCTTGCCGCCGGGCGTGTCGGTCACGTCGTGGTACGCCTTCGAGCCGAACTTGGAGTAGATCGACGGGTTGGCGAAACCGATCGCCTTGCCGCCGCGCGCCTCCTGTGCGAGCGCCTGGACCGCCGCGATCACCGGAGCGGCCAGCGAGGTGCCGCCGATCCGGTACTCGCTGTACTGCTCCGACCCGTCCGGGAAGGTCTGCGTCTGGCCGACCTTGAAACCGGTGTTGGGGTCGGCGATCGCCGAGATGTCCGGGACGACCCGGTTACCCGCGGCGTTGTTGGCCTTGGCCAGCGCGTTCGGGACGACACCCTTCTGGTAGAAGGGCTCCGCCACGGTCTTGCTGGTGCCACCGCCCGCACCCGAGGTGAACGCGCCCGGGAACCCGGTCCAGCTCTTGCCGTCCGTGGACAGCGTGGCCTTCTCGGTGCCCCAGCCGGTCTCCCACAGGTACTTGTCGCCCTTGCCGACCGCCAGCGAGGTACCGCCGACCGCCGTCACCCACGCCGAGTTGGCCGGGGTGTCGACCTGCTTCGTCCCGGTGTTGGCGACCTCGTCGCCGTTGTCACCGGAGGAGAAGTAGAAGCCGATGCCCTCGACCGCGCCGAACTGGAAGGTCTGGTCGTAGGCGGCAGCCAGGTCCGGGGTCTGGCTGGCCTCGATGTCGCCCCACGAGTTGGAGACGATGTCGGCCAGGTGCCCGTCGACGATCTTGTTGAGCGAGGCGAGCAGATCGTCGTCGTAGCAGGAGGCGGCACCCACGTACGTGATGCTCGCGCCCGGCGCGACCGCGTGCACGGCCTCGACGTCGAGGGTCTCCTCGCCGTACCAGCCGGCCGCCCCGCACTCCTCGGTCTTCGTGTACGTCGCGGGCAGCACCTGACGGAGCTGGCCGCTGGTGTACGCGGCGTCGCCGTGCTTACCGGCGTACGTGGCGGCGTCGAACGCGATGGTCGGCGAGGCGTACGCGTCGGTGATGGCGACCCGCACGTTCTTGCCGGTGCGCTTGCCCGCTCCGTACGCCGCACGGAGCTGCTTGCCGGTGTACCCCTGGATCGCGTACGGGATCTTCTTCCCGTACGCGTCCGGCAGGGTGCTCGCGGTGTTCGAGCCGTAGTACGAGGAGAACGGCCCGGAGTTCTTGAACACCGCGTCCGGACCCGGCAGTTGATCAGCGTGCTGCGCCTTGTGCGGAGCGTTGTCCAGGCCGGTGACGGTCAGGACGGCGCCGTTCAGGGCGGCGGGCGCGGAAGCCGTCTTCGACGGCGCCCGGTAAGTCTTCTTGCCCTTGGTGTAGTTGTGCAGCTGGGTACCGAACGCCTTTTCGGCGGCGGCGACATCGCCGGTCACCGAGACGTAGTGCTGCGTCGTTCCGGTGACCTTCAGGCCCGCCGACTTGAGCCAGTCGGTCACCGCGGTGACCTGGGCCTTGGTGGCGCCGAAACGTGCCTGCGCCTTCTTGGCGCTGAGGTATTTCCCGTACGAAGCCGAGTGCGGGTCGGACACGGACCTGGCGTACGCCGCCAGACCCTTGGCGTCCCGGCCGGCGAAGTACACCCGGGCCGAGAGCTGGGAGCTGTCGGACGCCGCTCCCTTGTCCGCCTTCGCTGTCGCCCACGCGGGCCTGGTGCCCGCGAGGGTGTCCCGGCTCGGGCCGTCCGTGGCGTGTGCCGCGGGTATGCCGAGCGCCAGCGCACCGGCGAGCAGAGGCAGTGTCGCCGCCAAGCTCACTCCGGCGCGCGCGGTGGCGCGGTTGGATCTCATAGAACCCCCTGCGATGCGGTTCGTCGCATGTAGTGGTTGGTCGGTGATCCACGCGAGAGCCTCACGCCCTGTCAGAGCGTGAGGAATGGATCACAGATGGGGGTCACTCTTTCGGTGAACTGTTCATGCCAGGGGAATGAAAAAGCCAAGGAAAGACCAAGTGGCCGCGATTGACGATCATTTGGGGCGGTTTGGAAGGGGCCCTTGCTCATAGTCAAGGGTTTTCCCTCGGTTCCGTTCCGAGCGCTGTAAAGAGGTGCCCGGCTTCTGTAAGCGGATCGAGTCCCCGCGGCGTGTTGGGGGTGTGAAGCAGCTGGAGTTCGAAGAGTTCTACCGGAGCGGGCGGGACGTCTGCCTGCGGGCGGTGCTCGCCGCGGTGGGCGACCGTCAGCTGGCCGAGGACCTCGTGGCCGAGGCGTTCGCCAGGGCCTGGGCGGCCTGGCCCCGGGTCCGCGGCCATCCCGCCCCCCGCGCGTGGATCGTCCGCACCGCGCTCAACACCCGTGTCTCGTGGTGGCGTCGGCGCCGGCACGAGGTCGCGCTCGGCGACCACGACGGCCGGGACGGCGCGGCGGCGGAGTCCGGCGGCGCCGGGCTCGACCCCGCGTTACTGGCCCTGCTGCGCGAACTGCCGCGCAGACAACGGGAGGTCGTCGCCCTGCGGGTCTTCCTCGACCTCGACACGGCGACCACGGCGAAGGCGCTCGGGATCGCTCCCGGAACCGTCACCGCCCATCTGGCACGGGCCGTCGGGACACTCCGCGGCCACCTCGTCACCCTCGACACACCGGAGGCAGGACCATGAACGGAACCGACGACGACAAGGATGTCCTGGACGCCCTGAGGGGCTCCCTCGACGACATCACCATGGCGGTGCCCGTCGAACGGATCGTGGCCGAGGGCCGCGCGGTACGGCGGCGGCGCAGGCGCGCGGCCGTGGCGGCGGTGGGTGCCACGGCGGCCGTGGGCCTCGCGCTCGGCGCGCCGGGTTACGGCCACCCGTCCACCGCGCCGCCCACGGGCGGGAACACCGAGGCCGTGGCGTTCACCGTCGCCAAGCGCCCGGACGGCACGGTCGCGGTGACCTGGACCAAGGACCAGTACTTCAAGAACCCGGCGGGACTCCAGAAGGCGCTGCGCAAGGCGGGATTCCCCGTCCTCGTGAAGACCGGGGTGTTCTGCAAGGGCCCGGACGACCACGCACGGGTCGACAAGCACGGCTCGGGAGCGGGGGTCGACAAGGTCGTGAAGCGGGAGCGGCGCGGCGACGGCACCGTCGTCTTCATCTACGACCCGGCGGCCATGCCCGCCCACACCCAGCTCTTCATCGGCTACCTGAACAAGGCCCAGCTCGCCGTCACCCACGGCCGGCCCGGCTCGATGGAACGGCTCGTACCGACCGACGTCGCCCTGAAGTGCGGTACGGACTGGCGCGGTTGACCATGCGGCGCAGGGGGTGAACGGGTCCGGGGCGCTGCCCCGGACCCGTTCCGCACACCTGCCGGCGAGGCGGACGCACCCCCGGGAACCGGTTCAGGAACCGGCCCAGGAACCGGCCCAGGAACCGGTTCAGGAGGTGTCCGGCTGGACAGCGCCTAGTCGCGCGCCTTCGCGCCCCGCTCCTTCAGCATGTCCGCCATCAGTCTGATCTCCGACTGCTGGGCGTCGACCATGCCCTGCGCGAGCCGCTTCTCCACGCCGACGGTGCACTTGGCGACACAGCCCTCGGCCATGTGGATACCGCCCTTGTGATGGTCGGTCATCAGCTGGAGGTAGAAGACCTCGGCCTGCTTCCCGTTGAGCGTGCCGAGCCGCTTCATCTCGGTGTCGGTGGCCATGCCCGGCATCAGGGAGCCGTCCTGGCCGGAGGCCATGTCACCCATGCCCATCCAGGTCATCGGCGCGTCCGGGGACACCTTCGGCAGCTCCCACAGATCGAGCCAGCCGAGCAGCATGCCGCGCTGATTGGCCTGCGTCTGCGCGATGTCGTACGCGAGACGCCGTACCTCCACGTCCTTGGTGTGGTCCCGCACGATGTACGACATCTCGACGGCCTGCTGGTGGTGGACCGCCATGTCCCGGGCGAAACCCGCGTCCGCCGAGTCCGCGGCGGGCGCCCGGGTCCCGGAGCCGTGGCCGCCGGCGTCATCGCCGGCGGCGACCGCGTACGTGATCGCCCCGGCCGCGATCAGCGCGGCGGCCGCGGCGCCCGCGATCCATCCGACGTGCCTCACTGGGACAGACCGTTGGTGCAGGCCGCGCCGGGCTCGGGCGTCTGCTTGCCCTGCACGAACTCCGCGAAGAACGCGTCGACGTTCTTGTCGCCCGCGCCGGTCACCGTGCGCTGCTTGCCCCAGGCGCTCAGCATGATCGGGTCCTTCTGGTCCTCGACCGGGCTCATCAGCGTGTACGGGGTCTTCTTGACCTTCGCCGCGAGCGCCTTGACGTCGGCGTCGGACGCCTTGCTGTTGTACGTCACCCAGACCGCGCCGTGCTCCAGGGAGTGCACGGCGTTCATGTTGTTGACCGCCTTGGCGTAGACGTCGCCGTTGCAGTTCATCCAGACCTGGTTGTGGTCACCGCCGACCGGCGGCTCCATCGGGTACGTCACCGTCTTCGCGACATGGTTGCGCGCCAGCGTGCCCTGCCAGGTCTTCACCCCGTCAGCGCCCGTGACGAAGTGCCCCGACGCCGCCTTCGAGTCGCTCGCCGTGTCCTTCTTGCCGTTGTCCGACTGCGAGCGGACGAGCACGACACCACCGACGACGAGACCGGCGACGACGACCGTACTGGCCGCGATCACGAGGATCCGGTTACGCCGTTCACGGGCGCGCTCGGCACGGCGCAGCTCCTCGATGCGCGCCTTGCGCGATCCGGTGCTGGTGTTCTTGGCGGAACCCATGGTGAGTCCTTATCGGGATGGGACGGTCGGGTTCGCCGATCGTAATCGGGAAGGGAGGGGCGTCGGCAGGGAGGGCACGCGATTGGCCGAAGAAGAGGGTGGCGGCCGAGGGCAAGGTGCGCTCCGAGGGCGGTCGGCCGGAGCGGGTCCGACGCGGGTCGGCCGGAGCGTTGCCTACGGGGGTCGGCCAGGGCGTGTCCGGCTGGGGGCGGCCGGAGCATGTCCTACGGGGTCGGCCAGGGCGTGTCCGACTGGGCCGGCCGGAGCGTGTCCGACAGGGGGCGGCCGGAAAATTTGAACCGAAGATGCGCATTACCTACCCTGTCGGGTATGCGGTTGCTGCGCTCCACCGACCTGGCCCTTCGCGTCCTGATGCGACTGGCCGTCGTCGGCGACTCGACGCCCACCACGCGCGAGGTCGCGGACGACATGCGGGTCCCCTACACGCACGCAGCCAAGGTCGTGGCCGAACTCCAGCACCTCGGGCTGCTCGATGCCCGGCGCGGCAGGGGAGGCGGTCTCACGCTCACGGAGAAGGGGCGCGGCGCGTCCGTCGGGGCGATCGTGCGCTCCTTCGAGGGTGAGGGAGACGTCGTCGAATGCGAGGGGGCCACGCCGTGCCCGCTCATCTCCGCGTGCCGGCTGCGGGGTGCGCTGCGGCGGGCGCAGGAGGCCTTCTACGCCTCTCTGGACCCGCTGACCGTCGCCGACGTCGTCGCCGAGCCGACCGGGCCGCTGCTGCTCGACATCACCCGAAGGGCGTAGCGGTCCGGTCGCCCGTACGGCGTCCCGCGGAGGTGTCCGGACGTGCCGGATCGAAGCGGGGTCCGGCGTGTGTGCCGGACCCCGCCTCCGCCGTGTGATCCCGCCGGACGGGGCCTGTCAGGCGTGGGCCAGCCAGAGGTCCGGACCGAACACCTCGTAGTGGATGTCGGAGGCGGGCACGCCCTTGTCGAGGAGCTGGGTCCGTACCGCGCGCATGAAGGGCAGCGGACCGCACAGGTAGGCGTGTGTGCCCGGCCGCACGGTGACTCCCGAGAGGTCGACCGGACCGGTCCGCCCGGCGGGGTGGCCCGGCTCGGCCCGCTCGTACCAGAAGTGGGTCTCCGCGTCGGCGAGTTCGCCCGCGAACGCCTCGTGCTCGGCGCGCAGCGCGTGCTCGGCGGGGGAGCGGTCGCCGTGCACCACGGTGACGGGGGCCTTGTGACCGGTGATCGTCAGCTGCTCCAGCATGGCGATCACCGGGGTGACGCCGATGCCCGCGGAGGCGAGGAGGAGCGGGGCGTCCGTGTCGTGCAGGACCAGGTCGCCGTACGGCGCGGAGACCTCCAGGACGCTGCCCTCGCGGACGTGCGCGTGCAGATGGCTGGAGACCTCGCCCTCGGGGCTCGTCACGCCGGCGTTCTCCTCCGCGCGGACCCGCTTGACGCTGATCCGGCGCACCTGGGAGCCGGGCGCGCCGGAGAGGCTGTACTGGCGTATCTGGCGGGCGCCGTCCGGGAGTTGTACACCGACGGAGACGTATTGGCCCGCACGGAAGTCCGGCAGGGCTCCGCCGTCGGCCGGGCGGATCCGGAAGGTGGCGACGTCGGCGGTCTCCTCGACGCGCTCGGTGACCACCCAGGGGCGCAGGGCCCCGTCGTCCGCGTTCTCGTCGTACAGGCGCTTCTCGATGGCGATCAGGGCGTTCGCCATGAGCCAGTAGACCTCGTCCCAGGCGGCGGCGACCTCGGCGGTGACCGCGTCGCCGAGCACCTCGACGATGGCGGCGAAGAGGTGCTCGTGCACGACCTCGTACTGCTCGGGCGCGACGCCCAGCGAGGCGTGCTTGTTCGCGATGCGGCTCAGCATCGCGTCGGGCCGCTCGTCGGGGTGCTCGACCAGATGGGTGGCGAAGGCGGCGATGGATCCCGCCAGGGCCTGACGCTGGGTGCCCGCGGCCTGGTTGCCGCGGTTGAACAGGTCGCGGAGCAGCTCGGGGTGGGCGGCGAACAGTCCGGCGTAGAAACGCTCGGTGATCTCGCCGATGGCGGCACCGACGACGGGGAGGGTCGCGCGCACGGTGGAGGCGGATTGTTCGGACAGCATCAGGACTCCTCGAAGCCGGGGCCAGAGCGGTGGGTTGCACCTCTCCGCATGGATCGCACACTAATAAAACTTGCATCTGAGATGCAAGTTTAAAAACGAGGGACGGGTGAGTACCGGCCTGCCCTTACGGGTGCGGGCGTGAGCAGGCAGTATGTGCGGCAGAGCAGGACACCTGCCGTACGCGAGGCGTTCAGGCCGAGGTCGCCCGGCCGATCATGGTCCGCAACGCGCATGAAATGGTGTTGTGGTGGGATGCTCAGGTGCGCCGATCGTCTTCGAGGCGTGGGAGCAGGCGGCCTGACCAGCAAGGATGGGTGGAAGCGGAAGATGGACAAGCAGCAGGAGTTCGTGCTCCGGACGCTGGAGGAGCGTGACATCCGGTTCGTACGTCTGTGGTTCACGGACGTACTCGGCTTCCTCAAGTCGGTGGCAGTGGCCCCGGCGGAGCTGGAACAGGCCTTCGACGAGGGCATCGGCTTCGACGGCTCGGCCATCGAGGGCTTCGCCCGCGTATACGAGTCCGACATGATCGCCAAGCCGGACCCGTCCACCTTCCAGGTGCTGCCCTGGCGCGCCGAGGCCCCCGGTACGGCCCGGATGTTCTGCGACATCCTGATGCCGGACGGGTCGCCGTCCTTCGCGGACCCGCGCTATGTCCTCAAGCGCGCCCTCAACAAGACCTCGGACCTGGGTTTCACCTTCTACACCCACCCCGAGATCGAGTTCTTCCTGCTGAAGGACCGCCCGCTGGACGGCTCGCGGCCCACCCCCGCCGACAACTCCGGCTACTTCGACCACACCCCGCAGAACGTCGGCCAGGACTTCCGGCGCCAGGCCATCACGATGCTGGAGTCGATGGGCATCTCGGTCGAGTTCAGCCACCACGAGGGCGCCCCCGGCCAGCAGGAGATCGACCTGCGCTACGCCGACGCGCTCTCCACGGCCGACAACATCATGACCTTCCGGCTGATCATGAAGCAGGTCGCGCTGGAGCAGGGCGTCCAGGCCACCTTCATGCCGAAGCCGTTCTCGGAGTACCCCGGCAGCGGTATGCACACGCACCTCTCCCTCTTCGAGGGCGACCGCAACGCGTTCTACGAGTCCGGCTCGGAGTACCAGCTCTCCAAGGTCGGCCGCTCCTTCATCGCCGGCCTCCTGAGGCACGCCGGAGAGATCTCCGCCGTCACCAACCAGTGGGTCAACTCCTACAAGCGCATCTGGGGCGGCTCCGAGCGCACGGCGGGCGCCGGCGGCGAGGCCCCCTCGTACATCTGCTGGGGCCACAACAACCGCTCGGCCCTCGTCCGTGTGCCCATGTACAAGCCCGGCAAGACCGGCTCGGCGCGGGTCGAGGTCCGCTCGATCGACTCGGGCGCGAACCCGTACCTCGCGTACGCGCTGCTCCTGGCCGCGGGCCTGAAGGGCATCGAGGAGGGTTACGAGCTCCCGCCGGGCGCCGACGACGACGTCTGGGCCCTCTCCGACGCCGAGCGCCGGGCCATGGGCATCGAGCCCCTCCCGCAGAACCTCGGCGAGGCGCTGGCCCTCATGCAGCGCAGTGAACTGGTCGCCGAGACCCTCGGTGAGCACGTCTTCGACTTCTTCCTGCGCAACAAGAAGGCGGAGTGGGAGGAGTACCGCTCCGAGGTGACCGCCTTCGAGCTGCGGAAGAACCTGCCGGTGCTGTAGGCGCAGGTCAGGGACGTTTTCTGTGGTCCAGCACGTGGGGCCCACGGTCGATGACCGTGGGCCCCACGGCTGTCCTCACGACCCCTGGGCCGTCTGCGGGCCGTCCGCCCCGGAAACGCCGCCCTCGTACATGCTGTCCACGGCCCTTCGTGCGCGGCCTTCGCTGCTCGGCAGCAGGTGCGCCGGCGGCGACGAGCGCGGGCTTCCAGTAGCGGACGTTGAAGTCCGTGCGCCGGACAGCGCCGTTCCCGTCGGTGCGCAGGAACAGCAGACGCTTCGTGACGGGGGCACCGTCCGGGCGCAGCCACGGCAGGGTGACCTCCACCGGCGGATGCGCGTCCATGTGTGCCTTGAGCGTGTGAGCGACCCGGTTCGGTAGTGGTACGTCCCGCTCCTTGTCGCGCTTGGGCGGGGCGAAGACGAGTTTTCCACTACGGACGAGGCGTGGACGGGTCGATGCCAGATTGGCTGTGGCTTTCCCGATCCCGCAGGTCAGCGCCATGGTCGGTGTTCGATCTTGAGGGGACTGTAAAGCTGATGGCTGTCGGCGGAGACGGATCAAAACAGCGTGGCGGTCGGTTCGTGGCTCTCCCCGGCGCTGGGCAAGTCGGAGACCGCAGGCGGTGCACGACTGTCCATTGTTTCGCTGATCGGCACATGCTGAACTGGCTCACGTATGGACGCCGCAGAAGGGGCTGGAACATGACCGCGGTCCTCAGCACAGGGTGGGACAGCGTACGGCAGCGGGCCAGGTTGAGCGCCCAAGTGGCCGGCGCCGCCGCCCCGATGGAGCGGCTGACCGTGCTCGGGCGGGCGGAGCTGCTCGGGCGGCTGCGCTGGGAAGTCCTCCAGGGCGGTTCTCTGTTCCTGACCTATCCCCAACTGCTCGATGGCGCCGTCTTCGCTGCGCTCCGGCCCGCCGCACTCCTTGACGAGTTGGCGATCCGGGGGATCGGCGGTGGTGCCGTGTTACCGATCCGGGTGAACTCCCGGAACGCAGACCTGGCTGAGCAGCTGATTGCGATGCTCTCCACTGGTTTCCTCTTTTCTTCCCTTCCGATCCCCGATGACCAGTGCCTGCGGCTCCAGCGGGAGCTGGCCGTGCGCGCAGACGTCGAGTCCGCGGTCGCGGCCCTGGCCACGGAGGGGCCGATCGGTATGGCGGACCGGTTGCTGGCGGCGACCGGTGTCCTTGGGATTCCGCTACGGCGGCGCACAGTTGCCCGGTGGGGTGACTGGCTGGAAGCCGCCGGGCGCGGCCTTTTGGACGTCAGCCCCCTGGTGCCGGCCGACTACGCGACCGCGTACGCGTTGCGGCCTCCGCCGCGCCCGGAGGATGCGGCCAGTGACGAGGGCCGGGCGGTGCTCGCTGCCTGGACCAGCGGGGAGTTCGACGTGAACGGGCTACCCAGCCGCAGCCGCCTGTACGAGAGACTTGACCCCCTGCAGCGCTCCGGTGACCCCGCAGCGCAAGCGGATGCGCAGATGCTGCGTGAGTCCTTCGACGAGACGTACTACAGAGCCATCGCAGCGAGCGAAGGTTGCCTGCTTGGGTTGGCTTCGCCTCGTCGCGGCATCCGGCGCCGAGAGGCAGCGACGCTGGGGGAGCAGACACCGGTCGTGATCTATCCGACCCGCTTCGAACTGCGGCTGGGCCTGATGAGCGGTGCTCAATGGCAGCGTTACACGGATGAAGCCGCCGATGCCCTCACCAATTGGTGGCACCAGCGTGACCTTGCTGCTTTGCAGGAGGTGGGTGACCTGCTCGCGGAGCGTACGAAAGAGCCGCCGGCCGCTGACGCGGGCGAGGTGTCTGTGACCCGACTCCAGCGGTTCGCACCGAGCGCGCGCGGGGTCACTGCTCAGATGGTCGCGGGCGGTGGATTGAGCCTGGCGACCAGCCTGCTTGGCGAGGGGACGCCCGGAGTGTTCGCGGCTGGCGCAGGCGGAGCGCTCGCGCCGGTTGTCGTTGCGGCCGTAGCGGCGGGTGTGACCCGCTTGGGCGA
Organism: Streptomyces sp. NPDC002742; assembly: GCF_042888885.1. Lineage (NCBI taxonomy): Bacteria > Bacillati > Actinomycetota > Actinomycetes > Kitasatosporales > Streptomycetaceae > Streptomyces > Streptomyces sp. NPDC002742. The sequence continues at coordinate 50,721 of NZ_JBIAQF010000021.1, read as the reverse complement.
TTTCCGAGGGCGGTATGACGTGGTTGAGCTCCCAGGGATGCTGCAAGGAGGGCCTAATGGACACTGAGGCGCCACGTACGCACACCCACAAGGCCTACACCGATGCTGACGGCGGGCGATGGTGCGAGGTCTACCTGGACACCTATCGCCTGCCCTCCGGCACGGAGACAGTCCGGCACCGCATCCGCGTTGGCGGTGGCCGTACAGGAGTCGTGGTGCTGGCACGACGAGGCGATGACATTCTGCTGGTCCGCCAGTGGCGGCCGACGGTCGGTCGGTGGGCCTGGGAACTGCCACGCGGATTCGGCGAGACCGATCCTGTCTCGGACGCGCTGCGAGAACTGGTTGAGGAGGCGGGACTGGTGGGCTCCGCAGCGGTTGCAGTGGCGTACCTGGACATCGACTCTGGTCTGCTGGAGAACGAGGTTGCCGTCGTCGAGGTCTCGGTTCAGGGCGATGCCCCGCTGCGCCCCGGCACGGCTGACGGCGAGATCGCCGCCGCGCGCTGGTGGAGTCCACACGAAATCGCAAAGGCGATCCGTGCGGGAGAGCTACGGGATGGCTTCACCCTTGCCGCGCTCGGAGCAGTCGGCGCAGCCCGCGGCTAGGCGAGGTGCTGCTTAGCAGGCGTGGGTTCCCCCAGGCGTCGCCCAACAGGGCCAGGATCAAGAAATCCCGAAGGCCCGGATCGCCGTACCCGATTCGGGGCGTGAGCTGGGCCGTCTGTGGGCGCCCCGGAAACGCCGCCTCCTGCACGCTGTCCACGGCCCGCCGGGCGCGGCCTTCGCCGGCACGGTACGTGAGGGCGGTGACTCAGGCGTCCTGTGTCTGCTGGAGGGCGTCGCGCAGGGAAGTGCCGCTGTCGTCGTCGAGGGTCGTGCCGAGGTGGCGCAGCTGGGCACGTCGTTCGGTGTCGCCCCGCTCGGCCAGGGCGGTGGCCCACGCGATCTTCTGTTCGTCGGTGATTCCGGCCGTCTCGTTGAACAGCGCGTACAAGGCGTACCAGCGCACCGCCTCGTTGTCGTCCTCGGCCAGCTTCAGGAGGGCCTCGACGGCCCGGTCCTGGGTGTGTTCGCCGTCGGTCAGGGCGGGAAGCGCGGCGGCCACCGCGAAGCGGACGGGCTGCGCCGGGTGCGCCTGGTGGCCGAGCACCAGGTCGAGGGTCTCCTCGGCGTTGTGGTAGCCGAGTGCGGAGATCATCCATCCCAGGACCCAGGGGTCCGGCTCGTCGGCCATCTCCGCCACGACGACCTCGATCGTCTCCGCGGTGAACGGCCGGTGGTCCTCGGTGTCGTAGGGGCCCAGCTCGCGCAGAACCCGCGCTCCCAGTTCCCGCTCCGTCGGCTCCTCACATGCCAGCAACCGTGCCGCGCGCTCGAAGACATACCGGGTCGGTCGCCCGTGCAGGGCGACCAGGCAGGGGACGGATCCGTCGTCCCCGTCCTCCCCGTCCTCCACGCTGATCTCATGCAGAGCTCTCACGAACAGCTCGTCGTCCGTGGCGGCGTCGATGTCATCGATTCCCATGCTGTTTCCCCCTGCTTTCAGATGCCCAGTATGGGCGTGGCCCGCCGGCTCCGCGGGTGACCGGTGACGTCGGCTCGACAGACCCGATCGAGCTCGCTGTTCAGAGCTCAGGGGCGTAGCGTTTTCAAATAAGGCAAGGTGATCCAACTTATCGACACGGGGAGTCCCCATGATCGGCGCCACCGTCACCTTCTCCTACACCGGCGACTTCGATCGCTCACGGATAACCAAGGTGGCCGAGAACGCCCGGGGCATGTTCGAAGGCATGCCAGGCGTGCGGTTCAAGTTCTTCACCTTCGATGAGAAGCATCGCCAGGCGGTCAACTTCTACGTCTGGGAATCGAAAGAACAGGCGGAACAGTTCTTCTCCGAGGAGTTGCGCGAGCGAGTGACCGGTCTGTACGGCGTCGCACCGGCCATCGATTTCGTGGAGATCGCCGAGATCGTCGACAATTCGGCTCCGTAGCGGCGTGCTCGTTCACGAGTCCCAAGTAGTTCGGTCGGTGCGGGACAGGCCGCGGGCCCGGACCGTGAGGAGCGGTCCGGGCCCGTTGTTTGCGTGCCGTCCTGGCGTCTGTCAGACCTGGGGGACGCCGCCCGCGTTCTGCACCTCGGACAGCGCCTTCTTGATGGTGACCTTCGAGAGGTAGCCGGCGCCGAAGAATATGCACTGGACGACGTACCAGAACTTCTCGGCCCCGGTCATCTCGACCAGCCCGTACTCGCTCAGGGCCTTCTTCACCGGGACCTTCTGCATGTAGGCGGCACCGAAGTAGATGCAACCCAGGATGTACCAGAACTTCTCCGCCGAGGTGGTGGAGCCCTGACCGAGGTACTGACGTTCTGCCATGACGTTCTCTGCCTTCCGATGACCGTGGGACCCGGGGAAACGCGCCGATCCGGTCCCTTGCGGGCAGCCTCGGGCAGCAGTCGGACACAGGCGAGGACGCCTGAGGGCATGCTGAAGCGCGAGTTGAGATGGCGTGGGTGATGGGCACTTGTCACGGTGCCGGTCGTCATGACGGCCGGCCGCCCCCCGGATGTGCAAGCGCAGCATAGGGGCAAGAGCCCTTGACCGTCACCTCGGATATGCCGAAGTCGGAGGGGAGCGTTCGGAGTTGGGCGTCGACGGCTTCCAGGAGCCCTCAGCGGACGTACGCGGGTGACACCGCCGCCGTGGTGACGCGCCGCGGTCTTCCCGTGCCGTCGGACGGGAGGGTCCAGAGGTCGGCTCCGTAGTCGCCGGGGAGGGCGTAGACGAGGGTGTGGTCGTCTCGCCAGACCACCTGGTCGTCGACGCTGCGGGGCTCGGCGAGCGGGGTCTCGTGCCAGGTGCGCAGATCGAGGACGTACAGATGCCAAGGGGCGTCCTTGGGAAGGCCCTTGACGCGCTTCTTGAACGCGATACGGGTGCCGTCGGGGGAGAGGGACGGGCATTCGACGTTCGTGCGCAGGGTGGTGACGGTGCGGGCGGCCAGGTCGCCGCGGACCAGGTGGGTCGTGCCGTGCGTGGCCATCGTGGCGTAGAACGTGCGGTCGTCGCCCGCGAACGTCACGCCCCAGAAGTTGACGTCGGCCGCGTGGTAGGCCCTGCCGTCCTTCACGACGCGGTACGCCTCCAGGGACGAGGTCAGCTTCCCCGTGCGGGTGTCGACGATCGCCGCCCGGGTGGAGAAGTTCGTTCCCGCGTAGGAGTCGCCGCCCACGAACGCCGTCCAGGCCGCGTACCGGCCGCTGGGCGAGACGCGGGCGCGGGACGGGATGCCGGGCACGTCGTAGCGGGCCCTGACGTGCAGAGCGGCGTCGAGGATCACCGCCCGGTAGGTGTCCTGGACCGTGCCGTGCACCGCCTGAAGGCACACCCCGGTCCCCGAAGCGGCGTAGAAACGCAGGCACTTGACCTTGGACGCGGTACGCGGGCCCGACGGGTCGGACGCCGGGACGGACGTCAGCTCGTCGCGGTGCGGGCCCCACGCCATGTTGCGGAAGACCAGCAGCCGGGAGTCGGTCAGGGAGACGGCCCCCGCGGTGATCCGCGGGCCGCCCGGCTGGGCCTGGTTCCGGCGCTCCGCGCGGGCCGAGGCGTGCAGCACGGAGGCCGCCGCGACGCCCGCCAGGACGACCAGGGCCGAGACCAGGACCAGGATGCGGGTTCGCAGTGTCATACGAGGCCTTCTGGGGGAGTGCGGCGGACGGGGCGCAGGATCGTCGAGAACAGGGCGCACAGGGCGAGTGCCACGGCCGACGCCATGAGCGCCGTACGGTCGCCCCACGCCGTCCAGGCCGCGCCGAAGGCGAGCGAGCAGACGAAACGGGCCAGCGCCTGACCCGTCTGGACCAGCGCGAGCCCGGACGACCGCAGTTCCTCGGGCACGCTGTCCGAGGCGGCGGCCATGAGCACGCCGTCGGTCGCGGCGTAGAAGCCGCCGTGCAGGAACAGGACGGCGAAGGGCAGCGCCGTGCCGTGCCAGGAGGTGAGCAACAGGGCGTACGCGAGGAGCAGCGCGCCGTGGCCGGCCAGGAACACCCGCCAGCGGCCCGTCCGGTCCGCGAGCCGGCCGAGCGGGACGGCCAGCAGCAGGAACGCGGCGGCCGTGCCGACGGGCAGCAGCGCGAACCAGCGGTCCGGCACCCCGAGCCTGCGCTGGAGCAGCAGGAACACGAAGGAGTCGCTGACCGTGGCGAGGCCGAGCAGCAGCGCGCAGAGCGCGATACCGCGCAGCTCCGGGCGGCGCAGGAGGGCGAGGGCGGCGCGCAGGGTGGGGCGCGGCGTGGCAGGGGCGGCGGGCGCGGCCGGCTCGTCCGGCACCCCGGCCGCACGGGTGGACCGCGCGGCCGTACCGCCCGGCACGAACAGCACCAGGACCAGGACGCCCACCACGGCCACGCAGAAGCTCACCATGAACACCGCGTCGTAGCCGTCGACGGTCGCCCGCAGGATCAGGAAGGCGGCCAGCGGGCCCAGCAGGGCGCCCGCCGTGTCCATCGCGCGATGGACGCCGAAGGCGCGGCCCCGGGTCTCCGGGGTGCTCGACAGCGAGATCAGGGCGTCGCGCGGGGCGGTGCGCAGGCCCTTGCCGGTGCGGTCGGCGGCGAGGACGAGGCCGATGGGGGTGAGGGTCTGCGCCACCAGGAGCAGCGGTTTGCAGGCGGCCGAGAGGGCGTATCCGGCGCCCGCCACCCACTTGTGGCGGCCGCCGCCCCGGTCGGCGAGATGCCCTCCGACCAGGCGGACCAGCGCCGAGAAGCCGTTGTAGATCCCGTCGAGGAGTCCGAAGCCGAGCGGGGACAGGCCGAGGCCCGCCACCAGGTACAGGGGCAGGACGGCCGTCACCATCTCCGAGGAGACGTCGGTGATCAGGCTGACCGTGCCGAGTGCCAGCACCGTGGGCGCGACCGCGGCGAGGCGCCGCCCGGCTCGGGGCCGGGCGGCGCTTTCCGCGGACGCCGCCGGAGTCTTGGGTGTACCGGCGCGGCTGTCCGCTACGTACATGTCAGGACGTCCAGATGCCCGTGATGTCCTTGGCGGAGGCGGCGTTGCCGGCGTGCGTGAGGCCGTGCATGTCCTCCAGCGTGCGCAGCAGGTCGTAGTGGTTGTAGGTGGTGGTGGACGAGGAACCCGGGGTCACCTGCTGGCCGTACAGCACCGTCGGGATCTTGTTGCCCGCGAGCCGGTTGTCCTCGTCGAAGGTGACGACGAGCAGGCTGTTGTGGGTCTTGGCCCAGGTGGCGTAGGCGCTCAGGTTGGTGTTCAGCCAGGTGTCACCGGTGGACACCGAGCAGTCGTGCATGTCGCTGCACAGGTTCGGGACGACGAAGGAGACCTGCGGAAGCGTCGTGTAGTCCGTCGGGAACTGGGCGAACGTCTTGGCGCTGGACGTCGGTACGTTGCTGAAACCGAACCAGGGGTTGTGCTTGCGGGCGTAGTTCCCGCTGCTGCACGTGGTCGAACCCTGGCTGGGCAGCGTCTCGTTGTAGCTGCCCCAGGTCTTGCCCGCGGCGATCAGCTCGGAGGCGAGGTTGGGGGCGGAGGAGAACCCGGGGGTGTAGCAGCTGTCGTCCGTGATGCCCTGGGTGGCGCCGGAGAACAGGGCGAAGTAGTTGGGCTGGCTCGGGTGGGTCTCGGCGTACGACTGGGAGAGGTTGGCCCCGCCGGTCTTGAGCGAGTTGATGTACGGGGCGCTGGAGGAGCCGATCACCTGGCTGTAGGCGTGGTTCTCGAAGACCACGACCACGACGTGGTCCGGGGTCGGGACCGCGGCTGCGGCGTGCGCGGGGGCCGAGCCGGCGAACCCGGTCCACAGCCCTACCGCGGCCGCGGTGAAGGCGAGGGCGGATGCCACGACGGCACGACTGCGGGTGTACACGTTTCTGCCGGACACTTTCAGACCTCCGGTGGGGGGAAGGCGACGGTGGCGGTGCGGACAGAGCATGCACACGCCAACATTCCCCGCGCTCACATCCCTCAACCGGCGGGATGAAGAGCCGGTGAACTACTGCCTCCCCGTCTTTTGTACCGCCTCGCACGGCCGTCGGCGCGGGGCGCGATCGGGCGTACCGGGGTTACGCTCGGGCGGGTACGACCTTGATCGGACCAGAGGTGCGGAACGGGGCCAGGTGTACGGGACGAGACCAGGTGTGCGGGACCGGACCGGGCGTACGACGTCGATCGACAGGAGGCCGGAATGACGGCGCCGGGGCGCAGGAGCAGTACCTTCACGCGGCTGCTGCGGCACGGCTTCACCGATCCGTCGGCCGCCGAGCGGCTCCTGGAGGGCCCCGAACTGGCGCCCATACGATCCGACCCGGTCCTCCTGGACGCGCTGGGCGCCACCGCCGACCCGGACCTCGCGCTGCTCGGCCTCGTCCGGATCGTCGAGGCGCAGGACGAGCACTCCCCCCGGCGCGAGCTCCTCGACACGCTGATCGCGGCCAAGCCCCTGCGGGACCGGCTGCTCGGTGTGCTCGGCGCCTCCGCCGCGCTCGGCGACCATCTCGCCCGGCACCCGCACGACTGGCAGGCCCTCGTCACCTACGAGGCGCGGGACCTGCATCCCGGGGTCAGGGAGTTCGAACGCGGGCTGGCGGACGCGAAGGACCCCGTCTCGCTGCGTGTCGCCTACCGCCGCTGCCTGCTCTCCATAGCCGCGCGCGACGTGTGCGGCACCACCGACCTCGCCCAGACCGCCGCCGAACTCGCCGACCTCGCCACCGCGACCCTGCGCGCCGCGCTCGCCATCGCCGAGGCCGCCGCACCCGACGACGCCGCGGTGTGCCGGCTCGCGGTCGTCGCGATGGGCAAGTGCGGGGGACACGAACTGAACTACGTGTCCGACGTCGACGTGATCTTCGTGGGGGAGGGTGCCGAGGGAGCCGACGAGAGGAAGGCCGTGCAGGCGGCCACCCGGCTCGCCTCGCACATGATGCGGATCTGCTCCGAGACGACCGTCGAGGGCAGCATCTGGCCGGTCGACGCCAATCTGCGCCCCGAGGGCCGCAACGGCCCCCTGGTGCGGACGCTCAGCAGCCATCTCGCCTACTACCAGCGGTGGGCCAAGACCTGGGAGTTCCAGGCACTGCTCAAGGCCCGCCCGGTGGCCGGGGACCTGGAGCTGGGCGAGGAGTACGTCGCCACCCTGGCCCCACTGGTGTGGCACGCCGCCGAGCGAGAGAACTTCGTCGCCGACGTGCAGAAGATGCGGCGCCGGGTCGTCGAGAACATTCCGGCCGCCGAGATCGAGCGGGAGCTCAAGCTCGGCCCCGGAGGGCTCCGGGACGTCGAATTCGCCGTACAGCTCCTGCAGTTGGTGCACGGCCGGGCCGACACCTCGCTGCGCAGCGGTACGACCCTGGACGCACTGAAGGCGCTCGCCGCCGGCGGATACGTGGGCCGCGCCGACGCCGTACAGCTCGACGACGCCTACCGCTTCCTGCGGTCGATGGAACACCGCATCCAGCTCTTCCGGCTGCGGCGCACCCATCTGGTGCCGACGGACGAGGCGGATCTGCGGCGGATCGGGCGGTCGCTCGGGCTGCGGGTCGACCCGGTCAAGGAGCTGAACCGGGAGTGGAAGCGGCACGCGGCCATGGTGCGGCGGCTGCACGAGAAGCTGTTCTACCGGCCGTTGCTCGACGCCGTCGCACAACTGGCGCCGGGGGAGACCCGGTTGAGCCCGGGAGCGGCCCGGGAGCGGCTCGTCGCGCTCGGGTACGCCGATCCGGCCAGCGCCCGGCGGCATCTGGAGGCGCTGGCGTCCGGGGTCTCCCGCAAGGCCGCGATCCAACGGACCCTGCTCCCCGTGCTGCTGGGCTGGTTCGCGGATTCGGCCGACCCCGACGCCGGCCTGCTCAACTTCCGGAAGGTGTCGGACGCGCTCGGCAAGACCCCTTGGTATCTGCGGCTGTTGAGGGACGAGGGCGCCGCCGCGGAGAACCTCGCGCGGGTCCTCTCGGCGGGCCGGCTCGCCCCCGACCTGCTGATGCGCGCTCCGGAGGCGGTGGCCCTGCTGGGCGACGGGGAGAGCGGCGGCCTCGAACCCCGCGGCCGAGCCCACCTGGAGCAGGAGATCCTCGCCGCGGTGCGGCGGGCCGACGGCGGAGAGCAGGCCGTGACCGCCGCGCGCGGCGTGCGGCGGCGGGAGCTGTTCCGTACCGCCGCGACCGACATCGTCGCCTCCTACGGAACCGAGGAGACGCCGGCCGTCGCCGATCAGGGGGCGCTGGTCGACCTCGTCGGCGCGGCGGTGTCGGATCTGACGGCTGCGACGATCGCGGGAACCCTGCGGGCCGTGGTCCGCGACGGCTGGGGCGACACCCTGCCCACCCGGTTCGCGGTGATCGGGATGGGCCGCTTCGGGGGCCACGAGCTCGGCTACGGCTCCGACGCGGACGTGCTCTTCGTGCACGAACCCCGCGAGGGCGTCGACGAGCAGGAGGCGTCACGGGCCGCGAACGCGGTGGTCTCCGAGATGCGGCGGCTGCTCCAGCTCCCCAGCGCGGATCCGCCGCTGCTGATCGACGCGGATCTGCGCCCCGAGGGGAAGTCCGGGCCGCTGGTGCGCACACTGAAGTCGTACGAGGCGTACTACCGGCGCTGGTCCCTGGTGTGGGAGTCGCAGGCGCTGCTGCGCGCGGAGGTCGTGGCAGGGGACACCGATCTCGGGAGCCGGTTCATGGAGCTGGTCGATCCGCTGCGCTATCCGGCGGAGGGGCTGGGCGAGGACGCCGTACGGGAGATCCGGCGGCTGAAGGCCCGGATGGAGTCGGAGCGGATGCCGCGCGGCGCCGACCCCACGCTGCACACCAAGCTCGGGCGCGGCGGACTGTCCGACGTGGAGTGGACGGTCCAGCTGATCCAGCTCCAGCACGGCTGGGTCGAGCCGGGTCTGCGGACGACCCGCACCCGGGAGGCGCTGGCCGCCGCGTGCGCGGCGGAACTGCTGTCCACGGAGGACGCGGCGACGCTGGACGAGGCCTGGGTCCTGGCCACGCGCGTACGGAACGCGGTGATGCTCGTACGGGGCAGGGCCGGCGACACCTTCCCCTCGGACGGGCGCGAGCTCGCCGCCGTGGGCCGCTACCTGGGGTACGACCCGGGCCACGTCGGAGACATGCTCGACGACTACCGGCGCACCACCCGGCGGGCCCGGGCCATAGTGGACGAACTGTTCTACGGCGCGTGACCCGCGCTACGGCGCGTGACCCGCGCTACGGAGTGTGCCGTGCGCCGGTTCGCGAGGGTGCCGACGGGGCAGCCTGCTCGTCACCGAGAGTGACGGAGCGGGGTGTGGTTCAGGGTTTCACCGGTAGGACCTGTGCCCCGCGCGTCCCCGGTACCCACTGCGGCAGCGCGTACGGCAGCGCCCCGTACCAAAGGCGTGCCACCAGGAAGCCGAAGGCGAGGCAGAGCAGGCCGCCCACCGCGTCCAGCCAGAAGTGGTTGGCGGTGGCGACGATGACCACCAGGGTGGCCGTCGGATAGAGGACGCCGAGGATGCGTGCCCAGGGGGCCGAGGCCAGTGCGAAGACGGTCAGCCCGCACCACAGGGACCAGCCGATGTGCATCGACGGCATCGCGGCGTACTGGTTGGACATGTGTTTGAGATCGCCGGAGGCCATCGAGCCCCAGGTCTCGTGGACCGTGACCGTGTCGACGAAGTTGCCGCCGGTCATCAGGCGGGGTGGCGCGAGCGGGAAGAAGTAGTAGCCGAGCAGGGCCACCACCGTGGTGGCGAAGAGTGCGAGACGGGCCGCCGCGTAGCGGCCGGGATGACAGCGGTACAGCCAGACCAGGACACTCAGCGTCACCACGAAGTGCAGGGTCGCGTAGTAGTAGTTCATCCCGATGATCAGCCAGCCGACCGAGTTCACCGCGTGGTTGACGGACTCCTCGACGGCGAGACCGAGGTGGTGCTCCGTCCGCCAGATCCAGTCCGCGTTGCGCAGCGCTTCGCGTCTCTGTTCCGGCACCGCGTTCCGGATCAGCGAATACGTCCAGTAACTCATCGCGATGAGCAGGACTTCGAACCAGAGGCGGGGGCGACGCGGGGCCCGCATATGACGCAGGAACCTGTTCCCCGCATTCTCCTCCGCGACGGGCTGTGGACTGGCCTGATCCCGGCCTTCCAGTGTCGTCACGGTCGAATCACCCATAGGCACAGAGTCTGCCAGAAAAGCCTTCCGTCACCGATGATGCTCTGGTCGGGTCCTGGCCGCACGTTCTACGCCGGAGGGAGGGTGAAAACCCTCCTTGTCCTCCTACTCAGGGACGATTCCGCTCCCCGGGGGCAGAAGCGGTCGAACCGCGCACCACCAGCTCCGGCATGAACACGAATTCACTGTGCGGCGCGGGCGTCCCGCCGATCTCCTCCAGCAGCGTGCGCACCGCGGCCTGGCCCATCGCCGGCACCGGCTTGCGGACCGTCGTGAGCGGCGGGTCGGTGAAGGCGATCAGCGGTGAGTCGTCGAATCCCACGACCGAGATGTCCGTGGGGACCTCCAGGCCGCGCTGGCGCGCCGCCCGTATCGCGCCGAGCGCCATCATGTCGCTGGCGCAGACGATCGCCGTGCAGCCGCGGTCCATGAGCGCGCTCGCGGCGGCCTGGCCCCCCTCCAGCGTGTACAGAGAGTGCTGGACCAGCCGCTCCTCGACGTCCGCCGGGCTCAGGTTCAGCTGCTCCTGCATCGTGCGCACGAAGCCCTCGATCTTGCGCTGGACCGGCACGAACCGCTTGGGGCCGAGGGCGAGCCCGATGCTGGTGTGCCCGAGCGAGGCGAGGTGGGTGACCGCGAGGGCCATCGCCGCGCGGTCGTCCGGCGAGATGAACGGCGCCTGCACCTTCGGCGAAAAGCCGTCGACCAGGACGAACGGGACACCGCGGCCGCGCAGTTGCTCGTACCGCTGCATGTCGGCCGAGGTGTCGGCGTGCAGACCGGAGACGAAGATGATGCCGGCGACCCCGCGGTCGACCAGCATCTCGGTCAGCTCGTCCTCGGTGGAGCCGCCCGGAGTCTGGGTCGCGAGGACGGGGGTGTAGCCCTGGCGCGTCAGGGCCTGCCCGATGACCTGCGCGAGCGCGGGGAATATCGGGTTCTCCAGCTCGGGGGTTATGAGGCCCACCAGGCCCTCGCTGCGCTGCCGCAGGCGCACCGGGCGCTCGTAGCCCAGTACGTCGAGCGCGGCCAGGACGGACTGGCGGGTGGTCGCGGCGACGCCCGGCTTCCCGTTCAGGACGCGGCTGACAGTCGCCTCACTGACCCCCGCCTGGGCTGCGATGTCGGCAAGCCGTGTGGTCACGGGATTGGACTGTACCGGTCGCATCTCACCCTGCCCACCAACCAGACGCCGTGTGCGGGCGGCTGATCGGCCCGCTCCGGGCTGCTGCGTCATCGCGCTCCCTCGTGTTCTGGTCGGCTCGGTGTCCCGTGCGTGCGCCGCGCGGGAAAGGGGTGGCTCCTGCAAGGCGCTGACGGGCCGATGATCCCCGTACGCGACACCCATGGCAAGAGCTTGCAGAGTCTTGCACAGAGGTCCGGATGTCCGCTGATCGGCCTGGTAGCAGGGTTTCGGGACGGCCGCCGCGAGGTCACGGGCCCGTAACTGTCGGCAGTTCTTGCACTTTTTTGCTGCAAGGTCTTTCGCGCCGCTTACAACGCTGTTACGTTCACGTCGCCCGGCGGACGCAACGGCGCAGTCGGCAAGTCGGCAAGGGAATCGGGCGGGACCGATCACCCACCTACTCGGGCTTTCACCCTCAAGGAGATCTCATGCGGCGTGGCATAGCGGCCACCGCGCTGGTGGCGTCCTTCGCCCTCGCGGCGACGGCCTGCGGCGGCAGTGACAGCAGCAGCGACAAGTCTGCGGGCCCCACCACCATCACATGGTGGGACACTTCCAACGCCACCAATGAGGCGCCGACGTACCAGGCCCTGGCCAAGCAGTTCGAGAAGGCCAACCCGACCATCAAGGTCAAGTACGTCAACGTGCCCTTCGACCAGGCGCAGAACAAGTTCGACACGGCAGCCGGTTCCAAGGGCGCCCCGGACATCCTGCGCTCCGAGGTCGGCTGGACCCCGGCCTTCGCGAAGAAGGGCTACTTCCTGCAGCTCGACGGCACCGCCGCCCTCGCGGACCAGGCCAAGTTCAAGTCCAACCTGATCGAGCAGGCCAAGTTCGACGGCAAGACGTACGGTGTGCCGCTGGTCACCGACACCCTCGCGCTCGTCTACAACAAGGCGCTGTTCAAGAAGGCCGGCATCACCGAGGCCCCGAAGACCTGGGCGGAGCTGAAGGCGGACGCCGCCAAGATCGACACCAAGGACAAGGTGTACGGCTACTGGGGCTCGACCCAGGCCTACTACGCCCAGAACTTCCTCTACGGCGAGGGCACCGACACCGTCGACGCCACCGCGAAGAAGATCACGGTGAACTCGGCCGCCGCCAAGAAGGCCTACGGCACCTGGCTGAGCCTGTTCTCCGGACAGGGCCTGCACAAGGCGGACACCACCGCCGACGCGTACGCCCACATCCAGGACGCGTTCGTCAACGGCAAGGTCGCCGCGATCGTCCAGGGCCCGTGGGAGATCACCAACTTCTACAAGGGCTCGGCGTTCGCGGACAAGTCGAACCTCGGTGTCGCCAACATCCCGGCCGGCTCCACCGGAAAGTCGGGCGCCCCGACCGGCGGCCACAACCTCTCCGTGTACGCGGGTTCGGACAAGGCCCACCAGGAGGCCTCGCTGAAGTTCGTGCAGTTCATGACCTCGGCGGCGTCGCAGGCGACGATCGCTCTCAAGAACTCCACGCTGCCGACGCGTGACGACGCCTACACCGCCGAGGTGAAGGCCAACCCGGGCATCGCCGGCTACCAGGGCGTCCTCGCCGCCGCCCAGCCGCGCCCGGCACTGCCCGAGTACAGCTCGCTGTGGGGCCCGCTCGACACCGAGCTGCCCAAGATCGCGGGTGGCAAGGAGTCCCTGGACAAGGGCCTGAGCAACGCCGAACTGGCGATCGCCAAGCTGGTCCCGGACTTCAGCAAGTGAGCCCGTGTGGCCGCCGGATCCTTCCCCGGCCCGACTTCGGTCGGGCCGGGGGGACCCCGACAGGGGGAACGGAACCGGCGGCCACCGGCTGTATGCGCCCAACTCCTGATCTTGCAGAAGGTGTCGAACCATGACAGTCGCCATCGACCGTGCGACCGGCAAGCGCCGCGGTGACCGAGCACCGCGGCCCGGCCGGATGCAGCGTCTCAAGCACTCGTACCAGAAGTACTGGTACGCGTACGCGATGATCGCCCCGGTCGTCGTCGTACTCGGCGGATTGGTGCTCTATCCCCTGGTACGGGGCCTCTATCTGACGTTCACCGACGCCAACAGCCTCAACTCGGCCCGCACGATCGGCGTCAACCACATCGACGCCACCTACAAGTTCATCGGCCTGGACAACTACAAGGACATCCTGTGGGGTCCGACGTCGTACGACCGCTTCTGGTCGCACTTCATCTGGACCATCGCCTGGACCGTCCTGTGCGTCGCCCTGCACTACTGCATCGGCCTGGGTCTCGCGCTGCTGCTCAACCAGAAGCTGCGCGGCCGCACCCTCTACCGGCTGATCCTGGTTCTGCCCTGGGCCGTGCCGACCTTCGTCACCGTCTTCGGCTGGCGCTTCATGCTCGCCGACGGCGGCATCATCAACTCCATGCTCCACGCGGTGCACCTGCCGTCGCCGGCCTGGCTGGAGGACACCTTCTGGCAGCGCTTCTCCGCGATCATGGTCAACACCTGGTGCGGTGTGCCGTTCATGATGGTCTCGCTGCTCGGCGGACTCCAGTCCATCGACGGCACGCTGTACGAGGCCGCCGAGATGGACGGCGCGAACGCCTGGCAGCAGTTCCGCTTCGTGACCCTGCCGGGTCTGCGGTCGGTCAGCTCCACCGTCGTGCTCCTCGGCATCATCTGGACCTTCAACCAGTTCGCCGTGATCTTCATCCTGTTCGGCAACACCGCGCCGGACGCGCAGATCCTCGTCACGTGGGCCTACTACCTCGGCTTCGGACAGCAGCCGCGCGACTTCGCGCAGTCGGCGGCCTACGGCATGCTGCTGCTGGCCATCCTGATCGTCTTCACCTCCTTCTACCGCCGCTGGCTGAACCGCAATGACCAGCAGCTCGCGATCTGAGGCAGGAGTCTCCATGAGCACCACCACACTTCAGACGCCTCCGGCCGACCAGGCTTCCGTGCCCGCGGAGGCGCCGCGTCCGGCGCGCAGGCGCGGCGAGCGCAGCCTCGCCGGCAAGCTCGTCTCCCACGGCATCCTGATCGTCGCGAGCCTGGCCGCGCTGTTCCCGATCGGCTGGCTCGTCTTCCTGTCCCTCGGCCCGGACAAGGACGACTACCTGCACCCCGGACGCATCTGGAACACGATGACGTTCAGCAACTACTCCTTCGTGCTCCAGCACACGAACTTCTTCGAGTGGATGAAGAGTTCGCTCATCGTGTCGCTCGGCACCACGGTCATCGGCGTGATGATCGCGGCCACCACCGGCTACGCCGTCTCGCGCATGCGCTTCCCCGGCTACAAGAAGTTCATGTGGGTCCTGCTGGTCACCCAGATGTTCCCGATCGCCGTACTGATCGTGCCGATGTACCAGATCCTCTCGGACCTGCAGCTCATCGACTCCTACCTCGGCCTGATCATCGTCTACTGCTCGACGGCGGTGCCCTACAGCGCATGGCTGCTCAAGGGCTACTTCGACACCATCCCGTTCGAGATCGACGAGGCCGGACGCGTCGACGGACTGAGCCCCTTCGGCACCTTCTTCCGGCTGATCCTGCCGCTCGCCAAGCCCGGCCTCGCGGTGGCCGCGTTCTACAACTTCATCACCGCGTTCGGTGAGGTCGCCTTCGCCTCGACGTTCATGCTGGACGACTCGAAGTACACCTTCGCCGTCGGACTCCAGACCTTCGTCAGCGAGCACGACGCCCAGCGCAACCTGGCGGCCGCCACGGCCGTCCTGGTCGCGATACCCGTCTCCCTCTTCTTCTACCTGGTGCAGAAGAACCTGGTGACCGGACTCACCGCGGGCGGCACGAAGGGCTGATCCGTAAGGACGCCCCCAGAACGCCCGAAGACTCCCGCGCGCTCCAAGCGCGCGGGTGGCGGCCGCGGTGCCCATCCGACCCCGCCGGTACCGCGGCCGCCTCATTCCTCTGCCCCGCCCCCCGACACCTCTCGCCCCGAAGCCTCTCGCCCCGTGCTCCCGGCCTCGCGCGAGCAGGGGTCTGCCCCCACAGCCGAATTCCTCCCCACGCCCGACCGCGCTCGGACGCGGGGACCCTCATCGCATCAAGGACGCCATGAGCCAGCACTCCGCCGACCAGGCCCCGAACTCCGTTCTCGCCACCGTCGCCGCGCATCGCGACTGGTGGCGCGACGCGGTGATCTACCAGGTCTATCCGCGCAGCTTCGCCGACAGCAACGGCGACGGCATGGGTGACCTGGAGGGCGTACGTTCCCGACTCCCGTACCTGCGCGACCTCGGCGTGGACGCCGTGTGGCTCAGCCCCTTCTACGCCTCGCCGCAGGCCGACGCCGGCTACGACGTCGCGGACTACCGGGCCGTCGACCCCATGTTCGGCAACCTGCTGGACGCCGACGCGCTGATCCGCGACGCCCACGGGCTCGGCCTGCGGATCATCGTCGACCTCGTGCCCAACCACTCCTCGGACCAGCACGAGTGGTTCAAGCGCGCGCTGCGCGAGGGCCCCGGTTCCTCCCTGCGCGACCGCTACCACTTCAAGCCGGGCAAGGGCGAGAACGGCGAACTGCCGCCCAACGACTGGGAGTCCATCTTCGGCGGCCCGGCCTGGACCCGGGTCACCGAGCCGGACGGCACCGCGGGAGAGTGGTACCTGCACCTCTTCGCGCCCGAGCAGCCCGACTTCAACTGGGAACACCCGGCCGTGGGCGACGAGTTCCGCTCGATCCTGCGGTTCTGGCTGGACATGGGCGTCGACGGGTTCCGTATCGACGTCGCGCACGGCATGGTCAAGGCGGCGGGCCTGCCGGACCTCGGCGACCACGACCAGCTGAAACTGCTGGGCAACGATGTCATGCCGTTCTTCGACCAGGACGGCGTGCACGACATCTACCGGCAGTGGCGCACGATCCTCGACGAGTACTCGGGCGAGCGCATCTTCGTCGCCGAGGCGTGGACGCCGACCATCGAGCGCACCGCCAACTACGTGCGCCCCGACGAGCTGCACCAGGCCTTCAACTTCCAGTACCTGGGCACCCATTGGGACGCGGCCGAGCTGCGCTCGGTGATCGACCGCACGCTCGACGCGATGCGCCCGGTCGGCGCCCCCTCCACCTGGGTGCTGTCCAACCACGACGTGACCCGGCACGCCACCCGGTTCGCCAACGAGCCCGGCCTGGGCACCCAGATCCGCACCGCGGGCGACCGCGCGCTCGGTCTGCGCCGGGCCCGCGCGGCGAGCCTGCTGATGCTGGCCCTGCCCGGCTCGGCCTACGTCTACCAGGGCGAGGAGCTCGGCCTGCCCGACGTCGTCGACCTGCCGGACGAGGTGCGCCAGGACCCCGCCTTCTTCCGGGGCGCCGGACAGGACGGCTTCCGCGACGGCTGCCGGGTGCCGATCCCGTGGACCCGCGCCGGCTCGTCGTACGGCTTCGGCGACGGAGGCAGCTGGCTGCCGCAGCCCGCCGAGTGGGCCGAGCTGAGCGTCGAGGCGCAGGCCGGTGCGGAGGGCTCCACCCTGGAGCTGTACCGCGAGGCGCTCGCGGTCCGGCGTGAGCGCGCCGACCTCGGCGCGGGCGACACCGTCAGCTGGCTGACGGCACCGGAGGGCGTTCTCGCCTTCCGGCGCGGCGAGTTCGTCTGCACCGCGAACACGGGGAACAAGGCGGTGACCGTTCCCGCGTACGGCCGGGTGCTCGTCTCCAGCGGCGAGGTGACCCTGTCGAAGGACGGCGAGGCGAAGCTGCCCGCCGACACGACCGTGTGGTGGGCCGTCTGACACACGCCTGAGCGGTGCTCCGGTCCTGACCACCGGAGCACCGCTCGTCCGACGGGCGGTCTACACACGCACGGAAGCGGTGCTCCGGGACCTGACGGCCGGAGCACCGCTTCCGTGCGTCCGCACTACTTCCAGGTGTGGCTCACGGTGTACCCGGCGCCCGAGCCCGTGGTGCGGGCGCGGCTGTCCCCTGACTCCCAGTCGTACGCGGACGACGTGCCGTGCTTGCGGAAGCCACCGCCGCCGTCATCGACTGAAGGCATCAAGAGGACATCAAAACGCGTCAGATCCGCCGGTGACCAGGGTCGCCCGCAGCCGGGCCGCCCTCCAGCACCGGGCGCCGGCGCAGCTGTACGGCGTTGAGCATGTGTTCGCCCATGGGATCGGAGTCCAGGTGGGGATGGGCGTCGATCCGGAGGCGGCGCCCGCCATGGGAGATCACGTGGTAGGCGAGCACCTTGCCGCCGAAGAGCTTGGTTCCGTGGATCTGCCGTGAGAGCACGAGGCGGTCGACGTCGTCCCAGGTCACGGCGAGAGGACGGCCGTAGGAGGTGTACACGAGACCGTTGGCGTACAGATGCGTGCGGACGAACCCCTTGGGCATTCTCCACAGCATGACCGGAAGCGCGACGATCGACAGGAAGAGCGCCGCGAGCAGGCAGAGCACCAAGGTGGTCACCAGCTTCTGAAGGCCCGGGATGTCGGTCCCGGTCCTGCTCAGGACCCAGTTCACGCCCCACAGCGCTCCTACGATCAAAGCGCCGATGGCCACCGTGGCGACCACGATCTCCAGTGGGCTGGTGTTCTTGCGGGTGAAGACGTGATCGCCCAGGGAGCGCTCGGCCGCAAGGCGGGTGACGCGGGCGGACGGGGCGTACCCCTTCATCTCCGCGGCGTCGGGGAACCGTTTGATGACGGCGACACCCAGGACCGTGACGGCCAGACCCGCGAGGAGGACGGTGGCGGCGGACAAGGCCGGGGTGTCGCCGAAGACCAGCACTCCCAGGCCGTACAGCATCGTCGCCAGCCCGCCGCACACCACCAGCACCATCAGGCAGCCCAAGTTCAACAGGGGCCCCTCGGAGTGTTGTTGTGCTTCGTCCGTCATGGCGCCCCCAGGGAAATCGTGGATGTCGACGCCGAATGTAGCCGTTCTCCGGCGGTCGGCCGGGCTTCCCGCCCCTCGGCGGCAGTGGCTCCGACACCGCCCACCGCTCGTCCGTCAGGTCTCCACGCGTCCCGAACGAAGCTCATGTCCGGCCGGGTCGAGGACGTACACGCACGTGGACGCGACCGGCTTCCGGTTCCACTCCCACAAGTCGGCGATCGCATCGCCACCGGGGATGCCGGTGTCCTGCGGCCGGGGAACCCTTCTTCGTCGTGAGGCCATCGGGGATGCGGCTCCTCTCCGGATCCGGTCAGCACGCCCGCCGGGCGCGGAGAGCCGACCCATGTGGAGCGTGGGACCGCCGAAGGGGGCGCGTCAATAAGGGAGTTGGAAGTTCTTTCGACATCTTGCTGAAACTTGATTGCAAGCGGTACGTTCCGATCCCCCCACCCGCACGACGAAGTGCAGGAGTACACACACATGGCAAGGAAAACGCTTGCCGCCTCGTTCGCCCTCGTGGCGGGCCTGGCGGTCTCGGTGACCGTTCCCCCCGGTTCGGCGGCGGCCTCGCCGCCCGGCACCAAGGATGTCACCGCCGTCCTGTTCGAGTGGAAATTCGACTCGGTCGCCAAGGAATGCACCAACACGCTGGGCCCCGCCGGATACGGCTACGTCCAGGTGTCCCCGCCCGCCGAGCACATACAGGGCTCGCAGTGGTGGACCTCGTACCAGCCCGTGAGCTACAAGATCGCCGGCCGGCTCGGTGACGCCACCTCCTTCAAGAACATGGTCAGCACCTGCCACGCGGCCGGTGTGAAGGTCGTGACGGACACGGTCGTCAACCACATGTCGGCCGGATCCGGCACCGGCACCGGCGGCTCTTCGTACACGAAGTACAACTACCCGGGCCTGTACTCGTCCGCCGACATGGACGACTGCACGGCCACCATCAGCGACTACACCAACCGCGCCAACGTCCAGAACTGCGAACTCGTCGGCCTCGCCGACCTGGACACCGGAGAGGAGTACGTCCGGGCGACCATCGCCGGCTACATGAACACCCTGCTCGGCTACGGCGTCGACGGGTTCCGCATCGACGCCGCCAAGCACATCCCGGCGGCCGACCTGGCCAACATCAAGTCCCGGCTGAGCAATCCGTCCGTCTACTGGAAGCAGGAGGTCATCTACGGCTCGGGCGAGGCCGTCCAGCCCACCGAGTACACCGGCAACGGCGACGTCCAGGAGTTCCGCTACGCCTACGACCTCAAGCGGGTCTTCAACAACGAGAACCTCGCCTACCTGAAGAACTACGGCGAGGGCTGGGGCTACATGAGCAGCTCGGTCGCGGCCGTCTTCGTCGACAACCACGACACCGAGCGCAACGGCTCGACGCTCAACTACAAGGACGGGGCGAACTACACCCTCGCCAACGTCTTCATGCTCGCGTACCCCTACGGCGCCCCCGACATCAACTCCGGCTACGAGTGGTCCGACGCGGACGCCGGACCGCCCAACGGCGGTACCGTCAACGCCTGTTGGCAGGACGGCTGGAAGTGCCAGCACGCCTGGCCGGAGATCAAGTCGATGGTCGCCTTCCGCAACACCACCCGCGGGCAGGCCCTCAGCAACTGGTGGGACGACGGCGGCGACGCCATCGCCTTCGGCCGCGGCAGCAAGGGCTTCGTGGCCATCAACCACGAGACCTCCTCGCTGAGCCGGACGTACAGCACCTCGCTCGCCGCGGGGACCTACTGCAACGTCCAGAACAACACCAGCATCACGGTGAACAGTTCAGGCCAGTTCACGGCGACGCTGGGCGCCAACACGGCACTTGCCATCTACGCGGGCAAGTCCAGCTGCTGAAAAGTCTTTCCGCACGTTGCAAGACTCTTGCTGTAAACCTTGCGTGAGCGATACGGTCACGCGGGCGTTCGGCATCGTGGCCGAAACGCTGCGCGGGGTCGGACCCGAGTACGCCGTAATCGCTAGGAGTTCACAGCTGTGGACCTGATACCGAGAGGGGCGGCGAGCCGCATCGGCCGCCCCAGGCTGCGCGCAGCCGTCCTCGCCGCCGCACTGGCCGTATCGCTTGCGCAACCCATCGCGGCGCGGGCCCAGACCCCGCCCGCACCCCCGTCGGACGCGAAGCTCGCCGCCGAGCCGTCGCGACACGACTCCACCCATGACCAGTTCTACTTCGTCATGCCGGACCGCTTCGCCAACGGCGACACGTCCAACGACGAGGGCGGACTGACCGGTTCCCGCCTGTCGACCGGCTACGACCCCACCGACAAGGGCTTCTACCAGGGCGGCGACCTCAAGGGCCTGACGAAGCGGCTCGACTACATCAAGGGCCTCGGCACCACCGCCATCTGGATGGCGCCGATCTTCAAGAACCAGCCCGTCCAGGGCACCGGCAAGGACGCCTCGGCCGGCTACCACGGCTACTGGATCACCGACTTCACCAAGGTCGACCCGCACTTCGGCACCAACAAGGACCTGTCGACCCTGATCTCCAAGGCCCACGCCAAGGGCATGAAGGTCTTCTTCGACGTCATCACCAACCACACGGCCGATGTCGTCGACTACAAGGAGCAGTCCTACAACTACCTCTCCAAGGGCGCCTTCCCGTATCTGACCAAGGACGGGAAGCCCTTCGACGACGCGGACTACGCGGACGGCAGCCACCCGTTCCCCTCCGTGGGCACCGGCTCCTTCCCCCGGACGCCGACGGTTCCCGCCGCGAAGAAGAACGTGAAGGTCCCGTCGTGGCTCAACGACACGACGATGTACTCCAACCGCGGCGACTCCACCTACGCCGGTGAGTCCACCACGTACGGCGACTTCTCCGGGCTCGACGACCTGTGGACCGAGCGTCCCGAGGTCGTCAGCGGCATGGAGAAGATCTACGAGCGGTGGGTGAAGGACTTCGGCATCGACGGCTTCCGGATCGACACCGTGAAGCACGTGAACATGGAGTTCTGGACGCAGTGGGCGACCGCCCTCGACGCGTACGCGGCCCGGCACGGGCGCAAGAACTTCTTCATGTTCGGCGAGGTCTACTCCGCCGACACGTCGATCACCTCGCCGTACGTCACCCAGGGCCGCCTCGACGCCACCCTGGACTTCCCCTTCCAGGACGCGGCCCGCTCCTACGCCTCGCAGGGCGGCAGCGCGCAGAAGCTGGCGTCCCTGTTCGCGGACGACTACAAGTACACGACCGACAAGGCCAACGCCTACGAGCAGGTCACCTTCCTCGGCAACCACGACATGGGCCGCATCGGGTACTTCCTGAACCAGGACAACCCCAAGGCGACCGACGCCCAGCTGCTGAAGAAGGACAAGCTGGCCAACGAGCTGATGTTCCTCAGCCGCGGCAACCCCGTCGTCTACTACGGCGACGAGCAGGGTTTCACCGGCTCCGGCGGTGACAAGGACGCCCGCCAGACGATGTTCGCCTCCAAGGTCGCCGACTACCTCGACGACGACGAGATCGGCACCGACCGGACACACGCGAGCGACGCGTACGACACGAGCGCACCGCTCTACGACGAGATCAGCGCTCTCTCCAAGCTGCGTAAGGACAACCCGGGCCTCACCGACGGAGTCCAGACGGAGCGCTACGCCGCGGACGGCGCCGGTGTGTACGCCTTCTCCCGCACGGACGCGAAGACCGGCACCGAGTACGTCGTCGCCGTGAACAACGCCGACGACGCGAAGTCGGCCACGTTCGCGACGGGCTCGGCGAACATGAGCTTCCGCGCCGTATACGGAACATCCGCCTCGGTGAGGAGTGACGCGGACAAGAAGGTCACCGTCACCGTCCCGGCCGGTTCGGCCGTCGTCCTCAAGGCCGCGGGCCGGCTCGCCGCCCCCGCCGCCAAGCCGACGCTCACGCTGAAGGCCCCCGCCGCGGGCGCCACCGGCACCGTCGAACTGTCGGCGGACGTCACCGGCGGACAGCTCGACCGGGTCGTCTTCGCCGCCCAGACCGGCAACGGCAGCTGGCACACCCTCGGCTCCGCCGACCACGCCCCGTACAAGGTCACCCAGGCCATCGGCGAGGACGTACCGGCCGGAACCGCCCTGCGCTACAAGGCCGTCGTCATCGACTCGGCCGGACACACCGCGAGCGCGACGGCGGAGTCCACCACCGGCACCGCGCCCGCCGCGGAGATCCCGACCGCCTCCTCGCGCGACTACGCGGTCGTCCACTACAAGCGCACCGACGGCGACTACACCGACTGGCGCCTGTACGCCTGGGGCGACCTCGCCGACGGCGAGGCCACCACCTGGCCGGCCGGACACGACTTCGTCGGCCGGGACGCCTACGGCGCCTTCGCCTACGTGAAGCTGAAGCCCGGAGCCTCCAGCGTGGGCTTCCTGGTCATCGACAAGGACGGCAACAAGGACGTCGCGAGCGACCGCACGATCGACGTCACCAAGACCGGCGAGGTCTGGGTCGAGCAGGGCAAGGACACCGTCCTCACCGAGCGGCCCGACCTGCCCGCCCAGGACAAGACCAAGGCCGTCATCCACTACCACCGCGCCGACGGCGACTACGCCGGCTGGGGTCTGCACGTGTGGACCGGGGCCGCGACGCCCACGGACTGGACGAAGCCCCTGGAGCCGGTGCGGACCGACGCCTACGGCGCGGTCTACGAGGTGCCGCTCGCCGAGGGCGCGACCAGCCTCAGCTACATCCTCCACAAGGGCGACGACAAGGACCTGCCCACCGACCAGTCGCTCGACCTCACGGCGAACGGCCACGAGGTGTGGCTGCTGAACGGCCAGGAGAAGTACCTCCTGCCGCAGCCCGCGGGCAGCGCGGCCGCGCTCGACCTGACCACCTCCAAGGCGGTCTGGATCGACCGGGACACCGTCGCCTGGAACGGCTCCGACGCCGCCGTGTCCACCCAGCTCCTCTCCTCCCGCGACGGCTCGATCGCCGTCAAGGACGGCGGCCTGACCAGCGACGACGAGCGCTGGCTGCGGCTGGAGAAGACCACCCTCACCGACGCCCAGAAGGCGAAGTTCCCGTACCTGAAGTCGTACACCGCCTGGTCCGTGGACCCGCGCGACCGCGACCGGGTGCGTTCGGCGCTCGGCGGCCAGCTCGTCGCCTCGCAGCGGGCCGCGAACGGCGCCGTGCTGGCGGCGACCGGCGTGCAGATCGCCGGTGTCCTCGACGACCTGTACCCCGCGACGAAGGCGAACCTCGGACCGGTCTTCCACCACGGAGTCCCCACCCTCTCGGTGTGGGCCCCCACCGCCCAGTCGGTCGCCCTCGACCTCGACGGCTCCACCGTCGCCATGAAGCGCGACGACGCCAACGGCGTCTGGTCCGTCACGGGCAGGAAGTCCTGGACGGGCAAGCCCTACCGCTACGTCGTGAAGGTGTGGGCGCCGACCGTCCGGAAGATCGTCACCAACAAGGTGACCGACCCGTACTCGGTGGCCCTGACCGCCGACTCGAAGCGCAGCCTGGTCGTCGACCTCGACGCCAAGTCCCTCGCCCCGTCCGGCTGGTCGGCCCTCAAGAAGCCCAAGGCCGTGCCGCTGCGGGACGCGCAGATCCAGGAACTGCACGTCCGGGACTTCTCGGTGGCGGACAAGACCGTCCCCGCGAAGGACCAGGGCACCTACCTCGCCTTCACCGACAAGAACAGCGACGGCTCGAAGCACCTGAGGAAGCTGGCCGCGTCCGGCACCTCGTACGTGCACCTGCTGCCCGCGTTCGACATCGCCACCATCCCCGAGAAGAAGGCCGACCAGCAGAGCACCGACTGCGATCTCGCCTCCTACGCGGCCGACTCGCAGAAGCAGCAGGAGTGCGTGGCGAAGACCGCCGCCAAGGACGCCTACAACTGGGGCTACGACCCGTACCACTACACGGTTCCCGAGGGCTCCTACGCGACCGACCCCGACGGCACCGGCCGCACGGTCGAGTTCCGCAAGATGGTCAAGTCCCTCAACGAGGACGGCCTGCGGGTCGTCATGGACGTGGTCTACAACCACACCGCCGCGAGCGGCCAGGCCGACACCAGCGTCCTCGACCAGGTCGTCCCCGGCTACTACCAGCGGCTCCTCGCCGACGGCAGCGTCGCCAACTCCACCTGCTGCTCCAACACGGCCACCGAGAACGCCATGATGGGCAAGCTGGTCGTCGACTCGATCGTCACCTGGGCCAAGGAGTACAAGGTCGACGGCTTCCGCTTCGACCTCATGGGACACCAGCCCAAGGCCAACATCCTCGCGGTCAGGAGGGCCCTCGACGGGCTCACCCCCGCGAAGGACGGCGTCGACGGCAAGAAGATCATCCTGTACGGCGAGGGCTGGAACTTCGGCGAGGTCGCCGACGACGCCCGCTTCGTCCAGGCCACCCAGAAGAACATGGCCGGGACGGGCATCGCGACCTTCTCCGACCGTGCCCGTGACGCCGTACGCGGCGGCAGCCCCTTCGACTCCGATCCCGGCGTCCAGGGCTTCGCCTCGGGCCTGTACACCGACCCCAACTCGTCGACCGCCAACGGCACTCAGGCCGAGCAGAAGGCCCGCCTGCTGCACTACCAGGACCTCATCAAGGTCGGCCTGAGCGGCAACCTGGCCGCGTTCCACTTCACCGACTCCGCCGGCAAGGAGGTCAAGGGCTCCGAGGTCGACTACAACGGCCAGCCCGCCGGTTACGCGGCCGCGCCGGGTGACGCGCTCGCCTACGCCGACGCGCACGACAACGAGTCCCTGTACGACGCGCTGACGTACAAGCTGCCCGCGACGACGAGCGCCGCGGACCGGGCCCGGATGCAGGTCCTGGCGATGGCGACGGCCACCCTCTCGCAGGGTCCGTCCCTCTCCCAGGCCGGCTCCGACCTGCTGCGCTCCAAGTCCCTGGACCGCAACTCCTTCGACAGCGGCGACTGGTTCAACGCCATCCACTGGAACTGCCAGGACGGCAACGGCTTCGGGCGCGGGCTGCCCATGGCCGCCGACAACGCCTCCAAGTGGCCTTACGCCACACCGCTGTTGACCTCGGTCAAGGTGGGCTGCAACCAGATCGACGGCAGCTCGGCCGCCTTCCAGGACCTGCAGCGGATCCGTACGAGCGAGAAGGTCTTCTCGCTCTCCACGGCCGGGCAGGTGCAGTCGAAGCTCTCCTTCCCGCTGTCGGGGAAGGACGAGACCCCCGGGGTGATCACCCTGCGTCTCGGTGATCTCGTGATCGTCTTCAACGCGACCCCCGAGAAGCGGGAGCAGACCGTCGGCTCCCTGGCCGGCACGGGATACACGCTGCACCCGGTGCAGGCGGCGGGCGCCGACCCGGTCGTCAAGTCCTCCTCCTACGTCGAGGGAACGGGCACCTTCGCCGTTCCGGGCCGCACGGTGGCGGTGTTCACCCGGACGCCGTGACAGCGGGCCGACCAGTGTCGTGAGGGCGGAGCCGGAGACCGGGAGTTCGAGCCGGGATCCGGAGCCGCCCTCACGGGCGTCCGCGCGCCGGGCGCGGGGCCGCTCCGGCCTCCGGAGCCGCGACTAGGGTGATCACGACCGTCCCCGGAACTGGAGTGCTCATGCCGCAGATCACCGTCGACTACTCCGCGCCGCTCGAAGGCGCATTCGACCGGCAGGGGTTCGCCCTGGCCCTGCACGCGGAGGTGGTCGAGACGGCGGCCGCGAAGATCGGCGCGTGCAAGACGCGGTTCCGCCGGACCGAGGACACCGTCGTCGGCGCGGACACCGAGGGGCACGCCGTCGTCCATGTCACGCTCGGTCTGCTCGCCGGGCGGACCGAGGAGGTCAAGGCGAAGCTGACCGAGGCCGTACTGGACCTGCTGAAGATCCATGTGAAGCAGGCCGGGGGACTGGAACTGCACGCCTCGGCCGAGGTGCGCGACCTCGACCCGTCCTACCGCAAGTTCGAGGCGTAGTCCCGCGGCGCAGGGCCGGATCCGGGTCCGGGGCGCGCCCGGCCTGCGCCCGGCCCGCGCCCGCGCGAACCCCGCGCCCGTTCCTAGGCCTGAGGCGGCGAGGCGAGCGCGAGCAGCCGGACGACGAGATCGGTGAACGGTCCGTCGCCCGGCTCGTCCTTGAGGCCCTTGCGCAGCAGTTCGGCGAACTCCGGGTCGTAGGCGGCGCTCACCGCGGCCAGGGCCGCGAAGTCGTGCACGAGCTGCACCTCCAGCTCACCGCGCGGAATCCGCCGCCCGTCCAGCCAGATCAGCGCGGTGGACTCGACGAGTGAGATCCAGGAGCGGATCACCAGCTCCAGCCGGGCGGGCGGGTTCTCGACGTCCAGATGGGACAGGATCTGGAGGTACGCCGCCTGCCGCACGGCGTCGACGAGGGCGTTGGTGGTCGACGAGCCGACGGCCGGGCCGCCGCGCATCAACGCGGCGAAACCGGGCCCGTGGTCGTCCACGAAGTCGAAGAACCGGCGCATCACCCGCAGCAGCCGGGCCCCCAGCGGCCCCTCGCGGGACTCCACGAACCGGCCCGCGAGATCGTCGGCGGCCCGCTGCAACGCCGCTTCGTACAGGCTGAGTTTGCCCGGAAAGTAGTGGTACACCAGCGGTCGCGAGATGCCGGCGGCCGCGGCTATCTCGTCGATGGAGACCTCGTCGGGCGAGCGTCGGCTGAACAGGTCGAGGGCGACGCCGATCAACTGCTGCCGTCGCTCCTCGACACCCATCCTGCGGCGTACCCCGGTTGTCATGCGGATACCTTACCGATCGGATCCGGCCCGGAACGGGCCGGTCCGGCCGACAAAGTGTTCGCCTGACTCCCGCGAGGACGTTCCGGCTCAGCGCAGCCCGGTGATGCCCCTGCCGTCCGTCAGGGTGCCCTTCAGCTCGGCCCGCGCTCCCCGCTTCGTCCGTACGGTGAGCAGGGACCCCTGCGCCGACCCGCGCACGCCGCCCGTCGCGTCGACCGACGCCGTGTCCTTGCTGCCGGCCGCGAGGAGATACCACGACCCCGCACCCGACTTCCACAGGACGCCTGCCAGTACATGCGGATCGCGGGAACCGCACGCCGGGGAGTTCTCGGCCTTCGAGACGACCGCCCCGTACGTCCCGCCGGGGGTGCGGAACTGGGCCAGCACCAGGGTGCCGCCGCCCCGCCAGGTGTCGGCGCGGGTGCACACCCAGGCGGCCGATCCGCTCCCGTCGGGCAGCGGCTGCAGCGCGTACGGCCAGGCGTTCACGGACCGCACGCCCTGCGAGCGCACGGAGGCCAGCGAGCACGCGAAGGGCGCCCACTCCCGCAGGTTCTCGGCGCCCGTCGCCTCCCGGGGCGCGGCGGGCCGGCCCGCGGTGAGGTGGGCCGGGACCAGCTCGCCGAGGTCGGTCAGCAGGTGGGTGCCCGAACCGTCCTTGATCTGGAGCACGTTCCACGACGTGCACGCGCCGGTGCGCGGCGGTCCCGCCAGCGGTGAGGTGGCGCCGTCCGCGGACAGGGCGAGGTCCATCGTCCCGGCGGAGGGCTTCAGCAGGTCGCGCTCGGCGGCCTTGGTCACCCACGGAGCGGTCAGATAGCGGACGTTGCCGTCGGACCGGCTCAGCAGCACCGCGCTCGCCTCGGCCCCGCTCGCCCCGTCGACCCGCGCGAAGTCGAGGGCCGCGCGGGCCGTGCCGTCCCTCGGCTCGGCGTAGCGCACGATCCGCAGGCCGTCGTGGAGGAGCACCACGCGGGCCTGGTCGACATCGCCCGCGTACAGCAGCTGGGGCGGTCCTGGCGGCGCGCCGGAGGGCGTGTCGGGCGTCCCCGCGACCCGTACGGACGCGCCGGGCCGGGCCCAGACGGCGAGCGCGCGACGCAGCAGCGCGGTGTCCTTGACGAGGTTGCCGCGCGCGGGCCACACGGAGAAGTCGGTTCGCGCGGAGGACTCCCAGGCCGTGGCCGGCACCCGCTCCAGCCGTGCCGGGTCGAGGGCGGCCTCGGCGGCCGGGTTCTGCGCGTAGGAGGGGGCCGCGGCGCCGTCCGGGCCCCAGCCGTCGCCCGGCAGTGCGAGCAGCGCGCCGCACACGATCACGGCGGCGGTGGCGGCGAGCCCGGCCTTCATGTGCTGCCTGCGCCGCATCAGGTCGGTGGGCCGGGCGTGCAGCGAACAGGGGTCGAACTCGGGGGAGTCGAGCAGGGCGTCGCGGGCCTCGACACCGGCGGCCTCCTCCAGCGCCGCGGCCGGGTCCTCGACTCCCGCGGCAGCCAGCACCTTGCGCAGATGCGCGTCGGGCAGCTTCTCCAGACCGCGCAGCACGTACGCGGTGCGGGCCGGCCCCGAGAGCGCGGACAGCCGCTGGTCCAGGGCGAGCTCGTCGGCGCCGCCCGAGCGCGGGAAGAGCCGCAGGCCCCACACATGGGGGAGGAGGGGCGGCAGCTGGGACCGCTTGGGCCAGGCCCGCCGCCTCAGCGGCAGTCCCGCCTCCAGCGCCGTACGCACCACCTGGAGGCGTACGAAGGCGTAGCCCGGGTCGCCGTCGCCGTCGCGGCCGCCGCCGCTCTGCTGGGCCGGGATCACCGAAGCGTCGCCCGACGCCCGGCCCCGCGGCAGCGCGCGCTGGGTGAGCGCGTGCGCGGTCAGCACCCTGCGATTGCGGCCGAGGCTCGGCGGAAGCATCAGATAGGCGAGCCGGACCAGCCGCGGGTAGTGCTCGACGAGCGCGGCCTCGGCCTGCTCGACATCGACGACAGCTCCGGAGGAGGGTGCGGGGCGCGGGGCTACATCCTGTGACTGCACGTTCAGCAAAACGAGCGAATCGGTGGATGGTCACCGGCCCCGGCCAGGACTCAGTCCCCGGATTCCCCGGATTCCCCGGGCTCCTCCACGAGCAGTCGCGCGTAGTTCGCCATCGAACGCTGGTAGCGGGGCAGATGGGGGGCCAGGGCGCCGATCACCAGGGACAGGCCCTCGCGCTCACGGCCGAGGTCGGCGAGGCAGAGGGCCAGGCAGGCCCGCACCGCGTCGTCCAATTCGTCGGAAGGTCCGTCCAGTTCGGGGGTGAGGAGCTTGACGCCCTCGTCCGCCTGTCCGGTGTTGCGCAGTGAGCTGGAGAGCTGGATCTTCGCGCGCCGGCTGTTGTACGCGTTCAGACCGCGCGCCAGCGCCTCCCGGTACAGGGGCACGGCCTGGTCGGAGTGGCCCGTCGAGTCCCAGGCGCAGGCCCGCTCGAAGGGCCCGCGGGCACTGTCCGCGGGCAGTTCGGCGACCAGCGCGTCGATCACCGCCCGGAAGTCCGCCGCCCGGTCTTCCTCGTAGTCGTCGAAGCCGGCCCAGGCCGCCGCCGTACGCTCTTCCCAGTCCTCGTTCACGGGTGCCACCCTCACACAGCCGTGGCTTCGGCGGTACCGGTTCCCCAACCGCGACGGCGGCGGATTGAGCACGGGGCGGCCCGGAGCCGTATCGAAGGCAGAGCCCTCGCCGGGGCTCTCCTCGGCGTGAACGCCGACAGGTACCGGAGGAACGTATGAGGTTGACACGCGGGAAGCTTCTGGCCGGGGCGGCGGTGGCCGCGCTCCTGGCACTGAGCGGCTGCGGCGGCGGATCGGACGGCAAGGGCGCGGCGGCGAAGGAGACCGTGCCGCCCACGGCGACCGGCAGCCTGGAGGACCTGGCGGCCGAGGTGAAGTGCAAGCCGAGCATCCAGACCGACGCCGACGAGATCCGGCAGGGTGTCTGCAAGATCAGCGCCGGCAAGTTCATCCTGGCGACCTTCGCCACCGACCGCGGCCAGCGCGAGTGGCTCAACGGGGCCAAGGACTACGGCGGCTCGTACCTCGTGGGCGCCAAGTGGGTCGCCGTCGGGGACCAGAAGATGGTCACGACGCTGCGCGGCCGGCTCGGCGGGACCCTCGAAGAAGGGGCCTCACACGGCTCGCACGCCGGTCACGAGCACAGCGGCTGACCGCGCGCGAGGGCCTCGGGGCCGACCGCGCGGGCCACGGATGTCAGGACACAACAGGACGCAAAAGGAAGCCGGTGGCGGGATCTCCCGCCACCGGCTTCCTCATGGGGGCTGCTTACCTACAACGCTGGCCGTTGTTGATGCAGGTGACCATCTTGTTCATCAGGGCGTCGTCGAAGACGTTGATGAAGTCGTCGTGGTCGGTGGCGGCCTTGTGCAGCTGCTCGGGGAATCCGTCCACCGCGTAGGCGTTCTTGATCTGCCCGTTGGTGAGGGTCGGGGCCCGGAAGCCGTAGACGAGCCGCATCGTCAGCTGCGGGATGGCCTTGAAGCCGTTCGCGCAGTTGCCCTGGGCGTCGGCGAAGGCCACGTGGGTGCGGTGGTTCGCGCTGTCGGCGTTCACCCCGTCCCAGCAGCTCTGGAAGGCGAAGGTGCGGACCACGGTGCTGCCGCGCGGGCAGATCGGGTACTGCTGCGTCAGCTGCACCTTGTTCTCGAAGCCGGTGCAGCTCCAGTGGGCGTTGGCGTTGGCGAGACCGTTGGTCGTGGTCTTCGCGTCACCGGTGATGATGCGCAGGAACTTCGGCATCGCGACGACCTTGCTGGTCGGGCTGCCGACGAACTTGATCTGCGCCTGCCTCACCTGCTGGATCTTGCCGACGTTGAGTTCCTTGCCGCCGCCCAGGTTGTTCTGGTCGAAGTCCTGCGTACCGTTCTGGATACGCACGACCGGCCAGTAGTACGACGACTTGTCGCCCTGGTTGGCGCAGGACGTCTGGGCCGCCGCGAACGTGTCGTTGGTGGCGAAGGCGTCGTTCGACTGGTTGCCGACGTAGTCGTGCAGGTGGTGCGCGCCGTTGGTGACACCGGGCGCCACGATCACGTTGTCCGTGTTGAACTTCTTGTTCGCGTTGACACCGCAGGCCGTCGAGAACACACCGGCCGAACCGGCCGCACCGGTCTTGGCCTTGGCGGTGACGTTCGGCTGCACCTTCGTGATGTCGACGAAGTCGGCCGCGAGCGGACCGTTTCCGGCCTGTCCGCCACCCGCCGCCGCACCACCGGCAGGGGCACTGGCACTCGCGGACGCACCGGCACCGGCACCCGCGCCCGCACCGGCTCCCGCACCGGCACCGGCACCCGCGCCGGCACTCGCGGACGGGCTGGCCGCGGCGCCGCCGTTGTTCTGTCCGCCGGTGTTCGTCTGGTCAGCGGGCTGGCCCGCGCAGGTGGAGAGACCGTCGAGCCAGCCCGGAGCCTTCCCGCCGACGCGGCTGATCTCCAGCTTGATCCGGTCGATGATCACCGACCGGTTCTGCTTCAGCGGTACGAGGATGGAGTTCTGGACGAAGCTCGCGTCCCTCGTCTGCGCGTCACGGGTGGTGGCGAGCCGCTGGTAGGCGGCGGTGATCTGCTGGTCGAGCGTCGCCAGCTCACCGTCGACCTCGCCCCGCGCCTGGTTCGGAACGTTGGTCAGCTTCTGACCGACGTCCGGACAGGTGATGGTCGCTACCTGTGCGCCAGCGGCCTTGGTGGTGTTGTGAGCCGAGTTGCTCTCGTGTGCCGAGGCGTAGAAATTCGCCCAGACCAGCCCACCCCCACCGATCGCGAGCGCTGCCGACGCGGCAACGGCGCGAACGACCAGCGGCGAACGGCGTTTTCTGATGTTGCGTCCCATGGAACTCCTCTGACTTCCTTGCGGGGCAGCGAGGCGCCCGACAGGAGTGAAGCGGCTCCATTCCATACGCGGGAGGTGTGTGAGGTGTTCAGGGGTCTCGAAAAAAACTTGGAGGTTCCTGAGGTCAATTCGGGCACAATGGTCTCAGAAGCCCGCGAATTCACGAGAGTTGATCTCGCTATTCAGGTTTGAGAACGCTTTTTTGACTGATATTCAGTAAGCGCGCGGTCCGAATGCGCCGTTGCTTTACGTCGACCGTTGCTCACGTCAGGCTCCAACTCGCGGACCGTACGGCCAAGTTCGAGATCGCTCCCGACGGTCGCGGCGATCTCGAAGCCGTAAGCCGGAAGCCTCCGGACCCGGTTCGGCGGACAACAGGGGATGTTCACCGGCCGACGGGTCCGGTCGGTGAACCGAATCCCCTGGTGGTGTGCCGACGCCACCCGAGCGCCGGCCGGACCGTCCGGGACCGGGAATTCCCGGAAGTTCAGATTCCGAGGACCTTCGCCTCCACCGCGGGATCCAGTCCCACCGCCGGCCGGTCGGCGCGCATGGGTGCAGGCCCGCCGAGCGACCGGAGCCAGCTCCAGGTGCCGGCGACGGTCTCCTCGACGGGTCGGCACCGCAGACCCGTCCGTACCGCCCGGGACACGTCACCCGAGTGCATCGCGGCATGAAGGTCGCTCCCCGGCGGCACCCACACCGGCAACTGCGTCCACGGCTCGATCCCGGCGCCGAGCACGGCCTCGGGATCCGTCCAGCGGAGTTCGGCCCGCGCCCCGGTCGCCTTCACGCACGCGTCGAGCAGCGCCCCCATCGTGCTGTGCCCCGTGGGGCCGACCAGGTTGAACGCCCCGTCGAGTTCCGCCTCCACGGCTCCGAGCGTCCACTCCGCGAGGTCACGGACGTCGACGTACTGGAGCGGCAGCTCGCGCGGCCCGGGAGCGAGCACGGGACCGCCCGCCGCGATCCGGTTCAGCCACCACGGCAGCCGCCCGACGTTCTCGTACGGCCCGAGGATCAGCCCGCACCGCACGAGCAGCGAACGCTCCCGGCCGAAGGCCTCGACGGCGGCCAGCTCCCCGCCCCGCTTGTCCCGGGCGTAGTCGGTGGCGTCCGCGCCGGCCGACGCCCCGTCCACCACCGGGGTGTCCTCGGTGTAACCGGCCGGCCGGGGCCACGCGTACACCGAGCAACTCGACACGTACACATGGCGGGACACCCGCCCGGCCAGCACACGGGCCGCGTCCCGGACGGCCCGTGGCGCCGCCGACCAGGTGTCGACGACGGCATCCCACGTCTCCGTGGTGCCGGCCAGTGCCGCGAGCCCGTCCGGCACGGTGCGGTCGCCCAGCAACGACCGCACCCCGGCCGGGGGTTCGTGCCGTCCGCGGTGGAAGACGGTCACCTCCCATCCCCGGGCGAGCGCCGCTTCCACGACGGCGCGCCCAACGAACTCCGTACCGCCCAGCATCAGAAGTCTCCGCGTCATACGGACGACTCTGCACGGACCGCCCACTCGACGGCGCGCGAATCTGCTGACGGAAGATTCTGCGGGACGGACCCTGGGCCCGGCCGGAGATGGTTCGTCGAGCGGGTCAACTCCGGGCGAGAAAAGACGGATTCGCCGCAGCCGGTGTCAACGGCCGGTCGGCGGCGTGTACTTGTAGCCGACCCGGCGCACCGTCTGGATCGCCTGCCGGTGCTGGGTGCCGAGCTTGCGGCGCAGCCGGGCGACATGGACGTCGACGGTTCGTCCGTCGCCGACATGCCCGTAGCCCCACACCGTGGAGACCAACTGGTCGCGGGTGTGCACCCGGTGAGGATGCCGGACGAGATGCGCGAGCAGCTCGAACTCCAGGTAGGTGAGGTCCAGCACCCGCCCGTCGACCTCGGCGGTGCGCTGCACGGTGTCGATGCGCACCAGCGGGTCGGTGGCACGGTCGGCGCCGCCGTCCGTGGCGGCCGGGGCCTCGGCCCGGTCCGTCACGGCGAGCGGGAACAGGGGCTGCTGGTCCGCCGGTACGAGGACCAGGTAGCCGATCATCGGCGGCTGCCCCGGCAGGACAGGCAGCGCGTGCTGAGGAGCGGGCAGCCAGGTGGCACCCGGCGGCAGGAAGTCGGCGACGTCAACCACCTCATCCCGGTCGACGGCACGCAGTCGGTGCCGTCCCGGAGCGGTCGAGGGGGTGGAGGCCGTCGCGACGGAGGAGAAGGAACGAGTGGTCGCCATGAGAGGTCAGCTCTTTCGCGCGAGAAGTTCGTCGGGAAGGTCGACGACCGCGAGTTCGTGGTCGGGGCCGTCGAGGACGTACGTCGTGCGCGCTGGCCGAAGGCCGGGGTGTACGGCTTTAGAGGGCCGGCGCGTTCATCGCGCGACAACACTCCCGGTCGAAGTCGTGGTGCTGACGGGAGGGCCAGAAGGGCTCGAGGTCATGGCGACCCGTCGCGATGCACTTCTGGAAGCTGGCCATGACCCCATTGAAGCAGAAACACGAGCCCGGCAGCAGACTCCTTGCGAGGGCCGGACACTTCCTTGGCGTGAAACTGACCGTGCGTACCCCTATCCGACCAGGCGCTTGTGCCAAGTCAGCCCAGTGACGCGGATCGTGCTGTCGGCGGAGCCGTCCCACTGTGCGGACAGCCCGGCAGCGCCGAGCGCCGCGACGACCTCGCGTCCGACGGCCGCCGTCGTCTCGGCCGAGCCGTCGAACCCGCCGTAGAGCAGGCTCAGTCCGTAACCCGCGGCGACGCTCTCCGTGCACTGGCTGTGGAAGTAGACGAAGCCACGCGCTCCCTCGCCGCGCTCCTCGGCCATCTCGGTGGTACCGCAGTTGCGGCAGCAGGCGAAGTTCTCGCGCGCGGTGATGCCACTCGCGTCCAGCGCCTCGAAGACCTCGGTGAGGCGCTCGGGATCGGTGACCCCTGCCCAGGCCTCCTGCTCGGCCAGCCGCTCCGTCCACAGCCGGTCCACGAGCTCCCGGGCCTGCGCCTTGGACACCGGACGGTGGTCGCCGGAGACGAGACACTCCTCGGCGTCCTCGGCGAGCTGCGCCCGGTCCGCGTACCCGCAGGCCAGCAGCTCCCTGATGCGGACCTCGACCTCTTCCCGCACATCCTCGGGGAGTTCCGGGATCTCCTGAGGGGCGTCGTGACCGAGCGGCTCCCAGGTGATGCCCTCATCCCAGTCGGGATCCTTCCGGGCCCACCCCGTCATGGCGTCCGCGACCCGGTCGCGGTCACCCAGAACCGTGCCGAAGAAGCGCGCGCGGCCTTCGCGGTACTCCAGCTGGTACTCCCCGCCGTGCTTGTGCCACACCTGGACGAAGACGTCCGGGACGTCCGGTATCCGTTGCACGACCAGGAAGTGGTCGTCGTCACCGCCGATCCGGTGCACCAGCTCCCGCAGTCGCCCGCCCGAAATCCGCGCGTGCTTTTGCCGGTTCTCCGTCTCGACCTTGATGGCGAGGGACTCGTCGCTCCGCATGGATCAAGGCTGCCACACCCCACTGACAACGTGATGGGCGGATGGAAGGGCCTCCATGGCGGCGCGGACACGCGGAAGGGGCGCCCGCCGAAATCGGCGGGCGCCCCTTCCGCGTGCGCGTGGGGATCAGACCTGGCCGGCCTTCTCCAGGGCGGTGCAGCAGGTGTCGACGATGAGGCGCGTCACGACGTACGGGTCGACGTTCGCGTTCGGGCGGCGGTCCTCGATGTAACCCTTGCCGTCCTTCTCGACCTGCCACGGGATGCGGACCGAGGCGCCGCGGTCGGAGACGCCGTAGCTGTACTCGTTCCACGGGGCGGTCTCGTGCAGGCCCGTCAGACGGTCGTCGATGCCGGCGCCGTAGTTCTTGACGTGGTCCATCGGCTTGGAGCCCTCACCGAGCGACTCGCACGCGGTGATGATCGCGTCGTAGCCCTCGCGCATCGCCTTCGTGGAGAAGTTGGTGTGCGCGCCCGCGCCGTTCCAGTCGCCCTTCACCGGCTTCGGGTCCAGCGTCGCGGAGACGCCGAAGTCCTCGGCGGTGCGGTAGAGCAGCCAGCGGGCGACCCACAGCTGGTCCGAGACCTCCAGCGGCGCCAGCGGGCCGACCTGGAACTCCCACTGGCCGGGCATGACCTCGGCGTTGATGCCGGAGATGCCGAGGCCCGCCTTCAGGCAGTTGTCCAGGTGCGCCTCGACGACGTCACGGCCGAAGATCTCGTCCGCGCCGACACCGCAGTAGTAGCCGCCCTGCGCGGCCGGGAAGCCGCCCTCGGGGAAGCCGAGCGGGCGCGCACCCTTGAAGAAGGTGTACTCCTGCTCGATGCCGAAGATCGACTCCTGCGCGGCGAACTTCTCCGCGACCTCGGCCAGCTCGGCACGGGTGTTGGACTCGTGCGGCGTCATGTCGATGTTGAGGACCTCGCACATGACGAGGATGTCGTCGCCGCCGCGGATCGGGTCCGGGAAGCTGGCCACGGGCTTGAGTACGCGGTCCGAGGCGTGACCCTCGGCCTGGTTCGTCGAGGAGCCGTCGAAGCCCCAGATCGGCAGCTCGGCACCCTTGGCGTCGTCGGCCAGGATCTTCGTCTTGGAACGGAGCTTGGCCGTCGGCTCGGTGCCGTCGATCCAGATGTACTCAGCCTTGAAGCTCACGGGCCACATCCTTCGGGGTGGGTCTTGATCGCACTTGCGGGTGCTGCGGCGCTGCGGCACTGGGGCGCCGCTGATATGCCGGGCAGCCTGTCAACCGGCGATTTCCCGAGCGTTGCCCGAATGTGAACCCCGTGTTACCTGGGCTGTGTGTGCGCGGTCTCACACGACCTGCGCCGACGCGGTGGTCCGCGCGTGATCGTTCGCGACCGCGATCGGCCGACCCGTCGTCCGCACGGGGTCCGGCGGGTCCGGCGGGGGCTGCTCGTATGCGATGCGCGTGGAAGCGGTACGGGGGATGTGGCCCGGTTCCGCCCGGGTTCCCGGTCCGCGCGAACGGGTGCCCGCCCACGCGAACGGTTGCCCGCCCATGCGAAAGCCCTGCCGCTTCCGACCGGGAGGGGATCGGCGACGGCAGGGCCTTCGGCATGCTCTGCCCGTTATCCGACCTTCTCGATACGGGCCTTGCGGATCAGGAACTTGCCCGGCTCACGGACCTGTTCGAAGGCCGCGTTGTTCAGCAGGACGCAGCTGCCGGACACCGAGGTGACCTGAACGGTCGTGGACTTGTTGTTGTCCAGGTTGGTGACCTTCAGCTTCGTCCCGGCCGGGAACTGGTTGCTGGACGCGGCCGGTGCGCCGCCCTCGCCGGAGAGCGTGACGGTCGAACCGGTGCAGACCTGCTGGCCGGTGGCGGCGCCACCGCCGGCGTTGTTCGCCGGGGCGGTCTGCGCCGGAGCCGCCGGGGCGGGCGCGGCCTTGGCCGGTGCGGACTGGGCGGGCTGCTGAGCGGGCTGCTGGCCGGTCTGGGAGCCCTGAGCCGATTCCCCGACAGCGCAGTTGGAAGCCTGCTGCTGAACCTTGATCTGCGCGATGACTGCCTCGCGGTTCGCGATCCTGGCCGTCGACTGGGCGTCGGGGTGGGCCTTCTGGTCCGCGATGAACTGCTGGTTGTTGCCGAGCGCGATGGCAAGGCCCTGGCATGCGATCGAAGTCTGAGCGGTCTGCACCGACGCCGCGTTCGAGGTGGCGGCCAGGGCGAAGGCCCCGCCGCCCGCCACGGTCGCCGCGCTGACCAGCAGAGCGATCTTCTTCTTGGTGCTGAGAGTTCTTCTCCTACGCGACATGCGCGCCTCCAGAGCGGTGGGGGAGCGTTACGCCGCTATGTACGAGATGCCGAACGCAGTTACTCAACGGTTACGACATTCACTTAAGTAACCTGGATCACACGGGAGTTGGGCGGAGTGGGTGAGCGGCGGACGCCGGCCGGGTGGCGCCCGCCCCGCCCCGGCCCGTTATCGCGACAGGGCTTCCCGCACCGCTTCGTCCGTGCGGCCCACCAGCGCCGTCCCGTCGTCCGCGGTGATGATCGGCCGCTGGATGAGCTTCGGGTGCTCGGACAGCGCCTTGATCCACCGGTCCCGTGAACCGGCGTCCCGCGCCCACTCCTTGAGTCCCAGTTCCTTCGCGTCGGCCTCCTGGGTCCGTGTGATGTCCCACGGTTCGAGTCCGAGGCGGGCGAGGACGTCGCGGATCTCGTCCTCGCCGGGCACGTCCTCCAGATAGCGGCGGACGGTGTAGTCGGCGCCTTCGGCGTCGAGCAGGCTGATCGCGCTGCGGCACTTCGAGCAGGCCGGATTGATCCAGATCTCCATGCCGCAGACGTTACGGGAGAACCCTTCGTGCACTGTCGTCACGGCACCCTCAAGGCCTTGTGGCCAGCGGCTTTTGTCAGTGCCCGGCGGTAGAATAGAAGCAGTGTTCGAGGGTGCCGCCGGGCGGTCCGGACGGCGCCCTGACCGCGACAGGAGGATGCCTGTGCCCGCTGCCGCACTGAAGCCGCTGCCCACTCAGTCCACATCCAAGAGGGCGGTCCCGCTGGACCTGCCGTACAAACCCGTGGAGAAGCGCCCGCTGCCGCCGGGGCGCCCCCGCGACTGGTACGTCACGCACAACCGCCGGCTCAAGGCGATGCGCCTCGCCATCGCTCTGCTCGACTCCGGTGTGTACGTGCCGAACCAGGCCCGCAACGAGAAGATCCGCAGCACCGCGGAAGTCATCGGCGTTCACCCGCCGTCGGACACCACGTGCCACATGGTGCGTGCGCTGATGAGGTACGCGCGTTGAGGAACTGAGCGCGCCGATCCACCGGTACCGGGTGGCTTCCGCCCCGAGGCGGGGCTACCCGGGACCGGTATCGGCGGTGATCCGGGACCGGTATCGGTGGTGATCCGGGACCGGTATCGGTGGTGGCCCGGGACCCGGCGTCCATCGTCACCCATCACCGTCACCCGTCACCCGTCACCCGTCACCCGTCACCCGCCGGCCCGCGTCGGCACGCGGCCCGCGTCGCGTGTCGGCACGCGGCCCGTGTCGGCCGTCACCCTGCCGACAGCTCCCGCTCCAGCGGTGTCCGGAAGCGTGGGGTGACCCGGGTCCGGCCGACCCACGCCTGAAGGCGTTCCGCCTCCGCCGAGATCGCGTCCCGTGCCTCGCGGCCGACACCCCCGGTGTCCAGCAGCCGCCAGACGACCTCGCCGTCGGGCCGCTGCGCCCACCCCCCGACCACCTGCCCGTCCCACCACACCGTCGGCCCGACGTTGCCGCTGCCGTCGAAGAGGGCGGGCCGCAGGGACGGTTCGAGATACCAGTCCCGCTCCTGCCGGCTCATCGGCGTCGGATCGAGGCCGGGCAGCAGGGCCGCCCAGGGCGCGACCGGCCCGTCCACCGGGTTCTCGTCGCCCGCGGCCACGTACCCCGTGACCCCGTCGCCGAGCGAGACGGCCACCGCCCCGATCTCGGTCAGCGTCCGCCGTACGTCGGTGACCTTCCACCCCGTCCACCACTTCAGGTCGGCCTCCGTGGCGGGCCCGCACGCCGTGAGCCAGCGGCTCAGCAGCTCGGACCTGGCCTCGGCGGGCGGGAGCGGGGGATGCGGCGGCGCGACCGCCCAGCGGAACTGGCTCGACGTCCAGGAACCGAGCGGGCGACCGCGCACCACCCGGCCCTCGACCCCCAGCACCCGCATCAGCCGGGACGACACGGTCTGCGGACTCTCGTAGCTCTTCCCGGCCCCGTAGACGAACTGTTCCCTCAGCCGAGGCTCGTCCCGGGTGAGTTCGTTCACCGTGGCCTGTCCGCGCCGGGCCAGCGCGGTGAGTGCGGACACCTCGACCTCGTCGAGCCACTCCTCGGTCAGCCGGCCGTCGCTTCCGGTGACGATGTCCTTGACCAGTCCGGCGCGGGCCTTCGCGGCGATGTCGAGCCCCGTCGAGGCGTGCACGACGGCGGCCAGGCCGGTGGGGAACACGAACACGGTGTGCCGCATGCCGTGCATCCGTACGAGTGAACGGTCCTCGTACAGCGCCCGGTCGACCTGCGCCACCGTCTCCCCGGCCTCCGCGAGACGCGCGCCCACCGCCAGGTACACCGTCGCCGGGTCGGTCCCGTGCAGCGCGACCAGGGAGTCCGCCACCTCCTCGGGGGTCGCCGCCCGCGCGGCGCCCACGAGCCGCTGCCGCAGCCCGAGCCGTGCCCGCCGCTCCGCCACCCCGATGTGCCGCGGCTTCCCCGTCACGTCGCCTCCGTCCGTCCCGTACTCCGTACTCCTGCTCCGTGCTCCTCATCCTCTCGAACGTCCGCCCGTCACAGGACGAGACTCACCCGTTCGACGCAGCCGGGCATGCGGCGGCCCCGCCGGCGGCCTTGACTGGGGCCACCGCGAGGAAGCGGAGTCCGGAAAGGCGAACCAGGACCACGTGGGGAGAGACGATGCATCAGAGGAACGGCATACGAGGACCGGTCCGACTGATCCTGGCCGTGTTCGTGGTGACGGCCCTGGCCACGCAACTGGCCGCCTGTTCGGACGACAGCAGCCCCTCGGACACCGCCTCCAAGGCCGCGTCCGCCGCCTCCAAAGCCGCGTCCGCCGCATCCAAGGCCGCGTCCGCCGTCTCGCAGGCCGCGTCCGCCGCCACCCAGGCGGGTGACGCCCTCGCCTCCGCGACCGCCGAGGCCGGCCGCAAGTTCGACGAGTTCAAGGGCGGCGTGGACGCCAAGGACGAGGTGAAGCTCGACGGGAACGCGAGCCCCGACTCCGACGGGCGCGCCACGGTCAAGATGACCGTCACCAACCCCACCTCCTCGACGAAGTCGTACGTCGTCCAGGTCGACTTCCGCGACCAGAGCGGCAACCTGCTCGACACGACCGTCGTGACCGTGAACGACGTCGCGGGGAACGGCTCCAAGGACGCCACCGCCCGCAGCAACCGTTCCCTCACCGGCGACGTCAAGACCACCGTCGCCCGCGCAGTAAGGCACTGACCGCCGTGCTCCGCAACAGCGTCACGGCCACCTCGGAGGACCGGGCCGCCCGGGGCCGGGCCGCCCGCAAGCGGGTCTCCCGTTCCGGGCACGGCACCTGGATCCCCGCCGCCGACCGCCCCGACCCGGTCGGCCTCCTGCAAACACAGGGCAGGGACCGGCTGCCGGAACTGCTGCCGATCCGGTACGCGCGGATGGCCGCGTCACCGCTCGCGTTCCTGCGCGGGGCCGCCGCCGTCATGGCGGCCGACCTGGCCGCCCAGCCGCACACCGGGCTCACCGTCCAGCTGTGCGGCGACGCCCACCTGCTGAACTTCGGCCTGTACGCCTCCCCGGAACGCTCCCTGCTCTTCGACCTCAACGACTTCGACGAGACCTTCCCCGGACCCTTCGAGTGGGACGTCAAACGGCTCGCGGCCAGTGTCGCGGTCGCGGCCCGGGAGAACGGGCACAAGGAGGAGCACGTCTTCGGCGCGGCACGGGCCGCCGCCGGGCAGTACCGCGAGGTCGTGCGGCGGCTGGCCCGGCAGGGCGAGCTGAGCGTCTGGTACCAGCACATCGACGCCGATCTGCTGCTGCCGCTGGTGCGCTCGGGGCGACAGCGCCGACGGGCCGAGGCGACACTCACCCGGGCCCGCCGCCGCACCAGCCTGCAGGCGCTCGGCAAACTCACCGAGACCGTCGACGGACGCCGCCGTATCGTCCACGACCCGCCCCTGCTGGAACCGGCCGGATCCCTCGACACGGCCTCGCTCCGCAAGATCTTCAGCGACTACCGCTCCACGCTCCCCGAGGAACGCCGCCTGCTCCTCGACCGTTACCGGTTCGTCGACGCGGCCCGCAAGGTCGTCGGCGTGGGCAGTGTCGGCACCCGCTGCTTCATCGTGCTGCTCGCCGGACGGGACGCCGACGACCCGCTGTTCCTGCAGATCAAGCAGGCGGGACGGTCCGTACTCGAAGAGCATCTGCCCAGCGGTCCGTACGTCCATCCCGGGCGCCGGGTCGTCGCGGGGCAGCGGCTGATGCAGGCCGCCGGAGACATCTTCCTCGGCTGGACGACCGGCCCCGAGGGGCGGGCGTTCTACTGGCGCCAACTGCACGACATGAAGGGGTCCGCGGACATCGCCGGCATGAGTCCGGGCGAACTGCGCGCCTACGCCCGGCTGTGCGGCACCGCCCTGGCCCGCGCGCACGCCCGCTCCGGCGACCGCGTCGCCATCGCCGCCTATCTCGGCGGCGCCGACACCTTCGACCGAGCCGTCGCGGAGTTCGCGCTGCGCTACACGGACCGCAACGCCACCGACCACGCGGCGCTGGGCGCGGCGGTGATGGCGGGCGTGGTCCCGGCGGCCCCGGGCGTGTGAGACACCCCGCCCCGAATTCCCGCCGCCGTCAAGGCTGTTCAGGCGGCGACGGCCGTGACGCGGCGGGTCGCCGAGTCCGAGTCCGCCGTGAGACGCGGGCAGACTCCGCGACCTGCCGCGACCTGCCGCGACCCGCCGTGACCCGCTGTGCGGCGCCGGGGCGCCCGGTCATCCGAGGGCGAGGTCCACGAGCCGGCGCCGGTCCTCCGCGTGGTCGCGGAACCAGAGGCCCAGCAGATGATCGGCGTCGGGCAGTTCGAGGCGGGTGAAGCTGGCGCGGGCGGTGAGCGCCTCCGCGACCGCCTCGGTCACGGCGGGCGGGATCACCGCGTCCACCCTGGGGACGGCGAGCACCGCCCGCCCCTCGTACGCCCGCAGTACGCCGAGCGCGGGAGCCCGTCGCCAGCTGTCCGGCGTGCGGATGATCCGGCTGAAGCTGCTCTCGACCGCCCCGGCGCCGTCCTGCCGCGCGACGCTCTCCGCGTCCTCGAACGGAACCGGCCAGGCCTCGGCGGCGTACACCGCGGGCGCGCACAGCACGAGTGCCATCGCGCGTTCCCCGTAGTGCCGCGCGAGATCGGCCACCGTCTGGCCGCTCATGCTGAACCCGACGAGGATCAGCGGGGCGCCCGCAGGAACCGTCGCGTCGATGACCGACACGGCCTGCTCGAAACGCCGCCGAAGGCTCAACTCGCCGAGTTTTCCGGTGCTTTCACCATGTCCGGAGAAGTCGAACGCGAGCCCCGCGCAGTCGCGGGCGGCGAAGTCGTCGAGCAGCGGGAGCAGTCGCTCCTTGCTCCCGTTGCCCGCGCCGTGCAGGAGAACGGCGGTCGCCGTACCGCCGCCGAAGTCGTCCCCGCCGCTGACGCAGCTCAGTCGTTCACC
Organism: Streptomyces sp. NPDC002742; assembly: GCF_042888885.1. Lineage (NCBI taxonomy): Bacteria > Bacillati > Actinomycetota > Actinomycetes > Kitasatosporales > Streptomycetaceae > Streptomyces > Streptomyces sp. NPDC002742. The sequence goes on along the minus strand of NZ_JBIAQF010000021.1, from coordinate 7,766 downwards.
GTCGTGGTCGTGTGTGAAGGGAGAGCGCATCTCCCCATTGACGCACGCGGGTCGTGGAGCTCCCCAGGTGGGTGCGGCGCGCGGGACGTCACCCGGGCGACGTGAGTGATGGGCCAACTCCGTATCCGGGACAGGTGGTTGACCGGCGACCGGCGACCGGCGACCGGCGGGACCGTCGGCTCAGGAGGAGGCGGGAGCGCCGCTCGCGTCCGGCTTCGTGGTGCTCGCCGTCGGCGACGCGGTCGCGGGGGCGGCTCCGGGGGTGGCCTCGGGGCCGGTTCCGGGGGTGGCCGTCGTGCCCGCTTCCGGAGCGGCCGTCGCACCCGCCGCCGGTGCGGCCGAACCGCCCGTCTCCGGTGCCGCGGTGCCACCGGCTGTCTTCGCCCGCGCCGCGGCGACCGCGTGACGCAGCGCGTCCTCCTGCTCCTGGCTCAGCGAGGTCTGCACCAACTGGCCGCCGAACTCGGCGATCTGAGGGATCACCTTGTCCCCGGCCGCCTGCTTGACCAGAACGAACAGCGCGGCGGCGCCCGGCCGCAGGTTCTGGCTGAGATCCTTCATGAACTTGTCGTCGATCCCGGTGTCCGTGATGGCGCCACCGGCGGCACCGGCCGCCGCGCCCACCGCCGCGCCGAGCAGCGGGGCCAGGAAGAGCAGTCCGATCACCCCGCCCCACAGCGCGCCCCCGGCCGCGCCGACGGCCGTGTGGCTGACCGCCTGGTGCAGCTTGATCCTGCCGTCCTCGCTCCGCTCGACGACGACCGCGTCCTCCAGCTCGACGAGATGCTGCTTCGACAGCTCGAACAGTTTGTCGCGCACCTGACTCGCGGTCGCGACATCGTCGTAGGCGATGACGAACAGATTGCTCATGACGGGTGCCCCTTATGTCGAGTCCGTTCGACTTTATAGCGATATGGGGTGGGTTGCAGTCGGGAGGAATCCGGATGCGTACGGGCGGTCACGCTCCCTACGCCGAAGGCGCGTTCCGGAGCGGCGGCACACCGGTTTCCGCCGCTCCGGGCTCCGGCGGAGCCGCGGGCTGCACGGACGCCGGCTACCGGGCGTACCGCGACCGTCGTGACCGCCAGGCCAGGTGGGAGCGCCGCTACCGACGCGAACGCCCCCTCCAGACGCGCCGCCAGGAACGCCAGAAGTAGGCCCTGCCCGGTCCTGACCCCAGCCCCGGGGCGTCACAGTCCCGGGGCACCCCAGATCGGGAACCAGCGGGCGAGGTCCTGTTCGATGCGCAGGTCGTCGACGAGCGCCGCCTTGATCTGGAGTTCCAGCGCGTTGTCGCGCCGCTCACCTTCATCGCCGAGCGGCGCGAAGGGGTAGAAGGAACCTCGTTTGTAGAGATAGACGAGGTCGAGCCGCCGCTGCCCGCTGTCCCGGAAACCCACCACGGAACAGAGCAGCTGAGGCCCGAAACCGGTGCCCTCCAGCGCTGTGTTGACCGCGTGCAGGTCGCTCACCAGGGCCGGCAGGTCGTCGGGCGCGCGGCGGGAGACGAGCCAGGAGTATCCGTACTCGTCCCTGCTGAGTTCCACCGGGGAGCCTGTCCGCTCGGAGTCCGCGTCGAGCAGGGCCTGCGCCTCCTGGTGCGCCTCGGCGAAGGCCGCGCCCTCGACGGACGCGAAGCACACCGCGCCCGTGCCGGTCGGGGTGAACCCGGCCGCCGCCTGGAGGGTCACGGCCGCCGACGGCAGCCCGAAGAGCTGGTCGAGGTCGGGTACGGCGGGCTTGCTGCGGCCGAGCAGGATGTCCAGGAACCCCATGCGGTCAGAGGGCCTCTCCGGGAGTCGGTGTGATCGCGTCCGGCACCGCGGGCTCGCCCAGCTCGACGGAGATGCGGGCCAGTTGTTCGAGCCGCTGCTCCAGGCTCGGGTGGGTGGAGAAGAGGTTGGCGATGCCCGGCTGGGCGCCGATCGCGGGGGTGAAGTAGAAGGCGTTGAAGGCCTGCGCGGTCCGCAGGTCCTTCGTCGGGATCCGGCCGATGTCCCCGGTCACCTTGGTCAGCGCGGACGCCAGCGCCGAGGGGCGGCCGGTGAGCAGGGCCGCGGAACGGTCGGCGGCCAGCTCGCGGTACCGGGAGAGCGCCCTGATCAGCATGAAACTGATGGCGTACACGGCCGCGGACACCGCCATCACCGCCATGAAGATGGCGACGGTGTTCTGGTCCTTGCGGCCCCTCCCGCCGAAGAGCTGCGAGTAGAAGGCGAACCGCACGATCAGCCCGGCGAGCACCCCCAGGAACGAGGCCACGGTGATCACGGCGACGTCCTTGTGTGCCACGTGCGACAGCTCGTGCGCGAGGACGCCTTCGAGTTCGTCGGGCTCCAGGCGGCGCAGCAGCCCGGTCGTCACGCACAGCACCGCGTGATCGGCGTTGCGTCCCGTGGCGAAGGCGTTCGGCATGTCGATGTCCGACACCGCGACGAGCGGCTTGGGCATGTCGGCTACGGCGCACAGCCGGTCTACGACGCCGTGCAGCTGGGGATACTCCTCCCGCTCCACGATCCGCCCGTGCATGGCGTAGAGCGCGATCCGGTCAGAGAACCAGTACTGCGCGATGAGCAGCCCGGCCGCGATCACCACGACCAGCACCCACGATTTCAGCAACACGATCAACGCGGCGACGAAGGCCACGTACAGCAATCCGAGCAGGAACAGCGTGACCGTCATCCGCACGGTCAGCTGCCGATCGTTCCGGAATCGACTCTGCATGTCGCACCATCCCGCAGTCAGGCACTCGTCCCGCTTTCCATTGTGCGCCCGCGGTTCCCCATGAACAGGTGCCGATCGGCCCCGCGGTGGGCAAAGAACTTCCCTGTCAAGAACCCCTTATTTATGCGGAGCGGACGCACCGTCCACGCGGAGCTGACGCACCCGGAGCCGCCGCGACGCTCCGGTCACGGGAAAAGCGCACCGGCCGTGCCCCTCCCGGAGGAAGGGCACGGCCGGTGGTGTGCGACTGGAGCGACGGGCTCACACGTCGGTGACGGGCTTACACGTCGAAGTACAGCTCGAACTCGTGCGGGTGCGGGCGCAGCTGGAGCGGGGCGATCTCGTTGGTGCGCTTGTAGTCGATCCACGTCTCGATCAGGTCCGACGTGAAGACGTCGCCCGCGAGCAGGAACTCGTGGTCGGCCTCCAGACGGTCGAGGACGGCCGGGAGCGAGGTCGGGACCTGGGCGACGCCCGCGTGCTCCTCGGGAGCCAGCTCGTACAGGTCCTTGTCGATCGGCTCGGCCGGCTCGATCTTGTTCTTCACGCCGTCCAGGCCGGCCATCAGCAGGGCCGAGAACGCCAGGTACGGGTTGCCGGAGGAGTCGGGCGCGCGGAACTCGACGCGCTTGGCCTTCGGGTTCGAGCCGGTGATCGGGATACGCATGGCGGCGGAGCGGTTGCGCTGCGAGTACACCAGGTTGACCGGGGCCTCGAAGCCGGGGACCAGGCGGTGGTAGGAGTTCACCGTCGGGTTGGTGAAGGCGAGCAGCGACGGGGCGTGCTTGAGGATGCCGCCGATGTAGAAACGGGCGGTGTCCGACAGGCCCGCGTAGCCGGCCTCGTCGTAGAACAGCGGGTCGCCGTTGCTCCACAGGGACTGGTGGACGTGCATGCCCGAGCCGTTGTCACCGAAGATCGGCTTCGGCATGAAGGTCGCGGTCTTGCCGTTGCGCCAGGCCACGTTCTTCACGATGTACTTGAAGAGCTGGAGGTCGTCGGCCGCGGCGAGCAGCGTGTTGAACTTGTAGTTGATCTCGGCCTGGCCGGCGGTGCCCACCTCGTGGTGCTGGCGCTCGACCTGGAGGCCGGAGGCGGCCAGTTCCAGGGAGATCTCGGCACGCAGGTCGGCGAAGTGGTCGACCGGCGGGGTGGGGAAGTAGCCGCCCTTGTAGCGGACCTTGTAACCGCGGTTGTCCTCGACCGCACCGGTGTTCCAGGCGCCGGCCTCGGAGTCGATGTGGTAGAAGGCCTCGTTCTCGGAGGTCTTGAAGCGCACGCTGTCGAACACGTAGAACTCGGCCTCGGGACCGAAGTACGCGGTGTCGGCGATACCGGTCGAGGTGAGGTACGCCTCGGCCTTCTTGGCCACGTTGCGCGGGTCACGGGAGTACTGCTCGCCCGTGATCGGGTCGTGGATGAAGAAGTTGATGTTGACCGTCTTGTCGCGGCGGAAGGGGTCGACGCGCGCGGTGGACAGGTCGGCGCGGAGCGCCATGTCGGACTCGTGGATGGCCTGGAAGCCGCGGATGGAGGACCCGTCGAACGCGAGCTCCTCGGTCGGGTCGAAGGCCTCGGCCGGAATCGTGAAGTGCTGCATCACACCCGGCAGGTCGCAGAAGCGGACATCGACGAACTTGACGCCCTCGTCCGCGATGAACTTCTTGGCCTCGTCGGCGTTCTGGAACATCCAGCTCCTCCTACTCCCGCCCACAGTGGACCGGGGTGGTAGTTCGTTCGTGCGGCCAGTGCGGTGGCACACGCTGGAGCCGACCATAGGGACGGGGGATTTCTCAAGCGTGACCCGTTTGTTTCGCCCAAGTTAACCGACCCGGGCAGTCCCGGCCCCTCCTGTCCGTATGGCAAAACGGGCACAGTACCTTGGACGGGTGGACAACAGGCAAGCAATCGGATCGTGGCTCTCCGGCCCCCGCGCGGCGGCGGAGGAAGCCGGTGTCGACTTCGGATACCGGGGCGAACAGCTCGGTCTCCCGGAGCACGGACCGGGCTCGATCGCCCGCCCCGGCCGCCGGCTGGGCGCCCTCGCCGTCGACTGGGGCCTGTGTCTCTTGATCGCATACGGGCTGCTCACCGACGGCTACGACCAGGCGACCGGCAATTGGGCCCTGCTCGTCTTCTTCGTTCTCGGCCTGCTCACGGTCGGTACCGTCGGCTTCACTCCGGGCAAGCGCCTGCTGGGCCTGCGCGTCGTCCCCGAGGGCGGCGGCCGGCTGAACCTGCTGCGCGTCCTCGTGCGGACCGCGCTCCTGTGCGTGGCCGTCCCCGCGCTGATCTGGGACCGCGACGGCCGCGGTCTGCACGACCGGCTGGCCCGCACGATCGAAGTCCGCATCTGATACCCGAGTCCGTATCTGACACCCGTACACCCCGGCCCCGGCACCTCGGGCCCGGGGTGCCGGGGCCGGGGTGAAACGATCCCGCAACGCCGATGGGGCGCCCGGAGAATCTCCGGGCGCCCCATCGGCGCAGAACTGCTCGGTGCTGCTGGGAACTGCTGGGAACTGCCGGTCCGCGTGGAACCCGCAGCAGGAAGGTCAGCGCTTCGGGCCGCCGCGCGGCATCCGCATGCCCTTGGGCATCGGACCCTTCGGCAGCGGCATGTTGCTCATCAGGTCACCCATCGCGCGCAGCCGGTCATTGGTCGCGGTGACCTGAGGGCCGGCGAGCACGCGCGGCAGCTTCAGCATCGTCGTGCGGAGCTTCTTCAGCTCCACCTGGCCCTCGCCGGTGCCCACGAGGATGTCGTGCACGGGGACGTCCGCGACGATCCGCGCCATCTTCTTCTTCTCGGCGGCCAGCAGGCTCTTCACCCGGTTCGGGTTGCCCTCGGCGACCAGCACGATGCCGGCCTTGCCGACCGCGCGGTGCACCACGTCCTGGCTGCGGTTCATCGCCACCGCCGGGGTCGTGGTCCAGCCTCGGCCGATGTTGTCGAGCACCGCCGCGGCCGCGCCGGGCTGGCCCTCCATCTGCCCGAAGGCGGCCCGCTCGGCCCTGCGTCCGAAGACGATCGCCGTCGCGAGGAAGGCGAGCAGAAGCCCGAGAATCCCGAGATAGACGGGGTAGCCGATCAAGAAGCCGATCGCGAGGAAGACACCGAGGGTGAGAATTCCGACAGCCGCGAGTACAAGACCGATCTTGGAATCAGCCTTGCGGGTCATTTTGTACGTCAGAGCGATCTGCTTGAGTCGCCCGGGGTTCGCAGCGTCCGCTGCGGGTTCCTTCCTCGCCATGCCACGAGTCTACGTGGCCCGGGAAGCGCCGACGACGGCAGTACCGGCGGTCGGGACCGCGGCACCGGGGGAGCGGCGGCCGGGAGCGCGTCGTTCAGGAGTGCGAGACGGATTCCAGCACGCGCTGCGCCTCGAACCGGTCCTTGGCCCGTCGGCGGTCCTCCAGGACGGAGGTCCAGGCGTTGCGGCGAGCGGTGCGCTGCCCGCTGCTCATGAGGATCGACTCGACGGCACGGAGTGCATCGGTGAACGACGGAATCGCGGTGGCGCGTACGGGCGCGGCCTGCATGATGGAGGTCCCCCCTCGGGATCGGCGGCTCGGACGGGGCGGTGTGTGGCGTAGGACCAGGGTCACTGATTGGTGTTACCAGGGCGTGACCGACCGGTCAAACACCAGTGAAGCCTTGATACGGCGGGTCTTCTTCCTGGATTGGTCCGTACGGTGTCTTCAACTGCGCGGATGGACCAGGGGATGTGAACGGCCCCTTGTGAAAGCAAGGCCGCTTGTGCCCGGATTCACACAAAAGCGGTGGCACCGAGTGCCACCGCTTTCGTTTCGCAACGTGATCCGTTCGGCGTATCAGACCGCCTGGGAGGCGACGTAGGCTCCCCGCTTCTCGACGGCCATCTGGTACAGGCGGCCGGCCCGGTAGGAGGAGCGGACCAGCGGGCCCGACATGACGCCGGAGAAGCCGATCTCCTCGGCCTCCTCCTTGAGCTCCACGAACTCGTGCGGCTTGACCCAGCGCTCCACGGGGTGGTGGCGCACGGAGGGGCGCAGGTACTGCGTGATCGTGATGAGCTCGCAGCCCGCGTCGTGCAGTTGCTGGAGCGCTTCGCTGACCTCTTCGCGGGTCTCGCCCATGCCGAGGATCAGGTTCGATTTCGTGACCAGACCGTAGTCGCGGGCCTCGGTGATGACCTTGAGCGAGCGCTCGTAGCGGAAGCCCGGACGGATGCGCTTGAAGATCCGCGGGACCGTCTCCACGTTGTGCGCGAAGACCTCGGGGCGCGAGGAGAAGACCTCGGCGAGCTGCTCGGGCTCGGCGTTGAAGTCCGGGGCGAGAAGTTCGACCTTGGTGCGGCCGGCCTCGCGGCCCGCCGTCTGGGCGTGGATCTGGCGGACCGTCTCGGCGTACAGCCAGGCGCCGCCGTCCTCCAGGTCGTCGCGGGCGACGCCGGTGATGGTCGCGTAGTTCAGGTCCATCGTGACCACGGACTCACCGACACGGCGCGGCTCGTCGCGGTCCAGCGCCTCGGGCTTGCCGGTGTCGATCTGGCAGAAGTCGCAGCGCCGGGTGCACTGGTCACCGCCGATGAGGAAGGTGGCCTCGCGGTCTTCCCAGCATTCGTAGATGTTGGGACAGCCCGCCTCCTGGCAGACCGTGTGCAGGCCCTCGCCCTTCACGAGCGCTTGCATCTTCGTGTACTCGGGGCCCATCTTCGCCCGGGTCTTGATCCACTCGGGCTTGCGCTCGATGGGGGTCTGGCTGTTCCGGACCTCCAGGCGCAGCATCTTGCGTCCGTCGGGTGCGACTGCGGACACATCGGCTCCCTGTAACTTCGATTCTTCGGCGTACACCAGGGTACGCCCGTGCGGTTCTCGGCCCCCGAGGTGGGCAACCTTCGGGAGCGGGGGTGCATTCCCGAGGGGTTCCGCGCCGTGGGGGGGCCGGGCCCCCGGGCCCCCCCCCCCCCGCGCCCCCGGGGCGGGGGCGGGGGGGGGGCCCCCGGCCCCCCGGGGGCCGCCGCGGGGGGGGGGCGACCCGCCGGGGGCGGTGCCCCCTG